>NZ_JASEWO010000435.1:0-455 GCF_030024295.1 Pantoea sp. Pa-EAmG | reverse complement strand
CCAGGTAAGGCCAATGCGATTACGGTTTGTCATGTTCTGAACCTGTGATGCGCCGGGATTGGCAAAAAGTGTCATGAATTGTAAATGGAACTGTGATCTTAATAAACAACGAGTGAAACAAGCGCGAAATATTTCATTAATAGTGTGATTTTCGTCACGCAAATGATTGCGTGAGCGCAAAAGTATGACAATCGCAACATCAGCGTAAATATCGGTAAAACGCTGGCTCTTATATAACTTGCTCTTTACAATCAATCTCGTTTTGAGCTTGCACTCCATGGTAAGGAATCATTCATGTTTAAACGTACTTTGACAGCGGCAGTTGCCCTGTTAGCGCTCTCTTCTGTATCCGCTACTGCTCTTGCAGCAAAAGGGGATACGCATGTGCTGCTCACCACTTCTGCGGGCAATATCGAACTCGAACTGAACAACCAGAAAGCCCCGGTTTCGGTGAA
>NZ_JASEWO010000434.1:0-455 GCF_030024295.1 Pantoea sp. Pa-EAmG | reverse complement strand
CGCTCGCCGGTAAACGGACTGCCGGGTGCCAGTCGCATCATAAAGAAGGAGATGGTGATCAGGATGAAGAGCGTCGGGATCGCTTCCAGAAGCCGACGCAGGATGAATTTTAACATTGCCGTACCTACCAGGCTGTTGCTTCACAAAGTCAAAAAGGCGGCGCTACAGCGCCGCCACTGTCGATAGCCTGAGTGCTATTAATGTTTAATGATATACAGGTTTTTATCGAGGGTTTTATCCAGCGGATCATTACCGGTGTAACCGCCCACGTACGGTTTCACCAGACGCGCATTCACGTAGTAGTAAACCGGCACGATGGTGCTGTCTTTATCCAGAATCTGCTCAGCTTTCTGGTAATCCGCGACACGGGCTTTATCGTCTACCGCTTTCACCGCATCGTGGATCACTTTATCGAAGTCTGCGCTCTTATAGTGCGAGGTGTTACTGCTGCTGTC
>NZ_JASEWO010000242.1:0-5348 GCF_030024295.1 Pantoea sp. Pa-EAmG | reverse complement strand
AGATATAAAGCGAATTCTGTGCCAACTTTATTACAATGGTGAAAATGGCGCTGTGATGCGCCCTGCGGTGAGACGACGGCTGCACCAGCGTGGATGGAATGCACCAAAATAGTGCCGTCAGTTTAGGGGCAAGCACTTAAATGGTGCAAAGCGCCATCAAAGTGCAGCTTAATGCACCGTTATTGGTGCTAAAAACGCGCACTGCGAGAATCTTTCGGCGAAAACTGTGATCATGTTCAGTCTTTCGCTTAATCCGTGTACAATACCGCGTTATTTCTATAATGCCTGAGGCAAAGCTGTGATCGAAAATTTGCGTAACATCGCCATCATCGCGCACGTTGACCATGGTAAGACCACCCTGGTTGACAAACTCTTACAACAGTCCGGTACTTTTGATGCCCGTACCGAAGCGACTGAGCGCGTAATGGACTCCAACGATTTGGAGAAAGAGCGTGGGATTACCATCCTCGCAAAAAACACCGCCATCAAATGGAACGACTACCGTATCAACATCGTTGATACCCCAGGACACGCCGACTTCGGTGGTGAAGTGGAGCGCGTTATGTCCATGGTGGATTCGGTGCTGCTGGTTGTAGATGCGATGGATGGCCCTATGCCGCAAACCCGCTTCGTAACCAAAAAAGCCTTTGCTCATGGTTTGAAGCCGATTGTAGTCATCAACAAAGTTGACCGTCCGGGCGCGCGTCCTGATTGGGTTGTTGATCAGGTGTTTGACCTGTTCGTTAACCTCGACGCGACTGACGAGCAGCTGGACTTCCCTATCATTTATGCGTCAGCGCTGAATGGTATCGCCGGTCTGGATCACAACGACATGGCAGACGACATGACCCCGCTGTACCAGGCGATTGTGGATCGTGTTTCTCCACCACAGGTTGAAGTTGAAGCCCCACTGCAGATGCAGATCTCGCAGCTGGACTACAACAACTACCTGGGCGTTATCGGCATTGGCCGCATCAAGCGCGGTAAAATCAAGCCGAACCAGCAAGTCACTATCATTGATAGCGAAGGCAAAACCCGTAACGGTAAAGTCGGTAAAGTACTGGGCCACCTGGGCCTGGAACGTATCGAAAGCGCCGAAGCTGAAGCTGGCGATATCATCGCGGTAACCGGTCTGGGCGAGCTGAACATCTCGGACACCATCTGTGATACGCAGAAGGTTGAAGCGTTGCCAGCACTGAGCGTCGATGAACCAACCGTAACCATGTTCTTTAACGTCAACACCTCACCTTTCTGCGGTAAAGAAGGTAAGTACGTGACTTCGCGCCAGATTCTGGAGCGTCTGAACAAAGAGCTGGTGCACAACGTGGCACTGCGCGTTGAAGAAACCGAAGATTCAGATGCGTTCCGCGTTTCTGGTCGTGGTGAGCTGCACTTGTCTGTTCTGATCGAGAACATGCGTCGTGAAGGTTTCGAGCTGGCGGTATCCCGTCCGAAAGTTATCTTCCGTGAGCATGAAGGCCGCAAGCAGGAGCCATTCGAAAACGTGACCCTCGACATCGAAGAAACCCACCAGGGTTCTGTGATGCAGGCGATGGGTGAGCGTAAAGGCGATCTGAAAAACATGGATCCAGATGGCAAAGGCCGTGTACGTCTCGACTACATGATCCCAAGCCGTGGCCTGATCGGCTTCCGTAACGAATTCATGACCATGACTTCAGGCACTGGCCTGCTGTACTCCACCTTCAGCCACTACGACGATGTGCGTCCAGGCGAAGTGGGCCAGCGTCAGAACGGTGTACTGATCTCTAACGGCCAGGGTAAAGCAGTCGCATTCGCACTGTTCAGCCTGCAGGATCGCGGTAAGCTGTTCCTGGGTCACGGTGCTGAGGTTTATGAAGGCCAGATCATCGGTATTCACAGCCGTTCTAACGACCTGACAGTTAACTGCCTGACCGGTAAGAAACTGACCAACATGCGTGCGTCAGGTACTGACGAAGCTACCACCCTGGTACCACCGCAGAAAATGACGCTGGAGCAGGCTATCGAGTTCATCGATGACGACGAACTGGTAGAAGTGACGCCGCAGTCAGTACGTATTCGTAAACGCCACCTGACCGAGAACGATCGCAAACGCGCGTCTCGCGGCAGCAAAGAGTAAGCGAAATCGTCTGATAATGAGCCCCGCACCCGCGGGGCTTTTTTTTGCCTGCCGTCTGAGGCAGCGCAACCCGCACGAAATCAGACCCCGCCTGCGGAATGCGGATTTCCCTAAGCGTACCTGTTCAGGCTTGCCTTTTACCGCTAGAGTGAATGATCCAGGGAACGTAGAGGAGAGGTGTCATGCTGTACATCTTTGATTTAGGCAATGTGATTGTTGATATCGATTTCAATCGGGTACTCGGCGTCTGGAGCGATCTGGGACGCGTGCCGCTTGCCACGCTGCAAAGCCGTTTTCGCATGGACGAGACCTTTGAGCAGCACGAGCGGGGCGAAATCAGCGACCCGGAGTTTGCCGCGCGGCTGTGTGACCAGCTCGATATTGCGCTGAGCTATCCGCAGTTCACTGCCGGCTGGCAGGCGGTGTTTATTGGCGTGCGCCCGGAAACGCTGGCGATCATGAACCAGCTGCGCGCCAGCGGCGAACGCGTGGTGATTCTGTCCAACACCAACCAGCTGCATTTCGAGTTCTGGCCAACGCAGTATCCGGAAGTGCAGCAGGCTGCCGACCACATCTATATGTCGCAGGATATTGGCATGCGCAAACCGGAAGCGCGCATCTGGCACTACGTGCTGGAACACGAAGGCTTCACTGCCGATCAGGCCGTATTTTTCGATGATAACCAGGCGAACATTGATGCGGCGCGCGCGCTGGGCATTGAGAGCGTGCTGGTGGAAGACGCGAAAACCGTGCCTGACTGGTTCGCGAGCCGTCGCTGAGTGACCATGCGAACTCATCTGCGCCACTCGGCGCATGCGTTTTTCCTGTGGATCAAGCTGCTGTGGCGCCGCATTGATGAAGACAACATGACCACGCAGGCCGGTAACCTGGCCTACGTGTCACTGCTGGCGCTGGTGCCGCTGATCGCCGTGGTGTTTGCACTGTTTGCCGCGTTCCCTGTGTTCTCTGACATCAGCGTGCAGCTGAAGAACTTCATCTTCACTAACTTCATGCCGGCCGCCGGTGACGTGATTCAGCGCTATCTCGATCAGTTTGTCGCCAACGTCAATAAAATGACGGCGGTGGGAGCGGTCGGGCTGATTGTCACGGCGCTGCTGCTGATGCATTCGGTCGACAGCGCGCTTAACGCCATCTGGCGCAGCGACAAGCCGCGCCCGATGGTTTACTCCTTTGCGGTGTACTGGATGATCCTGACGCTGGGACCGCTGCTGGCCGGTGCCAGTCTGGCTATCAGCTCCTATCTGCTGTCGCTGCGCTGGGTGAACGTGACCGGCGTCACCAGCCTGATCGATCAGGCGCTGCGCATCTTCCCGCTGGTTTTGTCGATTCTCGCCTTCTGGCTGCTATACAGCATTGTGCCGACGCGGCGCGTGCCGGGACGCGATGCGTTGATAGGTGCGGTGGTCGCGGGTCTGCTGTTCGAGCTGGGCAAAAAAGGCTTTGCGCTCTATGTTACGATGTTTCCTTCGTATCAGTTAATTTACGGCGTGCTGGCGG
Source organism: Pantoea sp. Pa-EAmG (assembly GCF_030024295.1). NCBI lineage: Bacteria > Pseudomonadati > Pseudomonadota > Gammaproteobacteria > Enterobacterales > Erwiniaceae > Pantoea > Pantoea sp. Pa-EAmG. The sequence continues at coordinate 1,711 of NZ_JASEWO010000242.1, read as the reverse complement.
TGATCCCCATCCTGTTTCTGTGGGTTTACTGGACCTGGTGTATTGTGTTGTTAGGCGCGGAAGTGACCGTCACGCTGGATGACTATCGCCAGTTAAAACAGCAGGAACGCGATAAAGAACGAGAGGAAACATGATTGCTTTGATTCAGCGTGTGACGCGCGCCAGCGTCAGCGTGGATAACGCCACGGTGGGCGAAATTGGCGCCGGTCTGCTGGTGCTGCTGGGGGTGGAAAAGGGCGATGATGAGCAGAAATCACAGCGCCTGGCGGAGAAAGTGCTGGGCTACCGCATTTTTGGCGATGAGAACGACAAAATGAATCTCAGCGTACAGCAGACAGGCGGTAGCGTGCTGGTGGTTTCGCAATTCACCCTGGCGGCCGACACGCAAAAAGGCATGCGTCCCTCTTTCTCTGGCGGCGCGCATCCAGCGGAAGCCGAGCGCCTCTATCACGACTTCAGCGATCGCTGCCGGGCGCTGGGCGTCACCACCGCCAACGGGCGCTTCGCCGCCAATATGCAGGTTTCACTAATTAACGATGGTCCGGTGACCTTCTGGTTACAGGTGTGAGATTTTTAGCCGAGCGGCAAGGGATCAGCCACGCAAGCTCCGAACGAGAGAATCACTTTATGTATCATCTTCGCGTACCGCAAACGGCGGAAGAGCTGGATATGTATTACCAGTTCCGCTGGGAAATGTTACGGAAGCCGCTGCGCCAGCCGCAGGGCTCAGAACGTGATGCCTGGGATGCGCTGGCGCATCACCAGATGGTGGTGGATGAGCACGGCAAACCGGTAGCGGTAGGCCGGCTGTATATCAATGCGGAAAATGAAGCGGCGATCCGCTTTCTGGCGGTGCATCCGTCGGTGCAGGGCAAAGGGCTGGGTACGCTGGTGGCGATGACGCTGGAGTCGGTGGCGCGCCAGGAAGGGGCCAAACGCGTCACCTGTAGCGCGCGCGAGGATGCGGTGGAGTTCTTTGCCAAGCTCGGCTTTGTTAATCAGGGCGAAATTACCGCACCGCAAACCACGCCGGTGCGTCACTTCCTGATGATTAAACCGGTGGTGACGCTGGATGATATTCTGCATCGCGCCGACTGGTGTGGACAGCTGCAGCAGGCGTGGTACGAACACATCCCGCTGAGCGAAAAGATGGGCGTGCGCATTCTGCAGTATACCGGGCAGAAGTTTGTTACCACCATGCCGGAAGCCGGCAACCAGAACCCGCATCACACGCTGTTTGCCGGCAGCCTGTTTTCACTCGCCACGCTCACCGGCTGGGGGTTGATCTGGCTGCTGCTGCGCGAACGCCATCTCGGCGGCACCATCATTCTGGCCGATGCGCATATTCGCTACAGCAAACCCATCAGCGGACGGCCCGGCGCCATCGCCGATCTCGGCTCGCTGAGCGGCGATCTCGACCGGCTGGCGCGCGGACGAAAAGCACGCGTACAGATGGAGGTGGAGCTGTTTGGGGATGATGAGCTGGGCGCGGTGTTTGAAGGTGTTTACATCGTGTTACCCGCCGATCCCGACGGACCGCTGGAAGAGGGCGGTTCAGGCGCGCGTATTAATTAACCACGCAGCGCGCAGCCACAAAATTAATCCGATTACCCCGGTGCGCATGAATGCGCACCCTGGAAAAACGGTGCATTGATTTTGTAGATACCGTCTTGCCGGTTACCTGGCAAGACATATTTCGGCATCGAACGGA
>NZ_JASEWO010000433.1:0-459 GCF_030024295.1 Pantoea sp. Pa-EAmG | reverse complement strand
GATCTCGCAGGATGTGGCGCGGGTTCACGCAGTCAGGCCATCACTGTGCGCTGGCTCCAATCTCTTTATCCCAGCGGCTGAGCAGCGCTTTGCGCTTGGCGGAGTCGCCATAGGTTTTGAAGTCGTAATCGATCAGTTTGATGTTTTCGAAGCGCGGGGCGTATTCCGAAATTTCCGCGTTGCGATTTGACGGTAGCTGGAAGGACTTCGCTTCCTTCATGTGCGACTGCGCCTCCGCACTGAGCGCCCAGTCGTACCAGACCTTGGCATTGGCCAGGTTGCGCGCCCCTTTCACTATCGACATTGAGCCAATCTCATAACCCGTGCCTTCACAGGGCGCGACGGTTTTGATCGGGAAGCCATCCACCTGCATCGCAACAGCATCATGCATGAACACGATACCAACCGTGGTTTCACCTCGCGCCGCGGCTTTCACCGGTGCAGAGCCAGACTTGGTGT
>NZ_JASEWO010000241.1:0-5406 GCF_030024295.1 Pantoea sp. Pa-EAmG | reverse complement strand
GACGTGGGCCCAACATACAGGCTGACAACTGACGTAGCCAGACAGTTTATCTCCATCCTCGAAGCTGGCATTGCAAAGATCGCGTCCACTGAGCAATACCTACGCGATAATCGCAAGCACTAATCATCACCATCGCGTGAAAAGGCACCCTACAGGGTGCCTTTTTCATGGGCGCACTCTTTTGATATGCTATTGAAAAAAATCGCCGTTTTGCAGGAGTGATGTCGTCATGGTTTATGATCTGATTGTGGTGGGAAGTGGTTCCGTCGGAGCTGCCGCGGGTTTCTATGCGACCCAGGCGGGCCTGTCGGTGCTGATGATCGACAGCGCGCACCCGCCCCACAGCCAGGGGACGCATCACGGCGAAACCCGTCTGATTCGTCACGCTTACGGCGAAGGTGAACGCTACGTGCCGCTGGTGCTGCGCGCCCAGACGCTGTGGGACGAGCTGGAGCGCCAGAGCGGCGAACGCATTATGCACCGCAGTGGCATTCTTAATCTGGCGCCAGCCAGCTCGGATTTCATTCACAACGTGATCGACAGCGCTAACCGCTGGCAGTTAGCGGTGCAGGTGTTACAAGCCGATGAGGTGCGTAAACGCTGGCCGCAGCTTAGCGTACCGGACGGCTACGTAGGCGTATTTGAACCCAACTCTGGCTTCCTGAAATGCGAACAGGCGGTGCGCAGCTGGGTACAGCTGGCGGAACAGGCCGGCTGCGCGCAGCTGTTTAACTGCCCGGTCAGCGCGATTGGCCGCGAGGGCGATCTGCAGCAGGTCACCACCAGCGATGGCGTATTCCGCGCGCGCAAGCTGCTGATCAGCGCTGGCACCTGGGTCAGTCAGCTGGTGGACAATCTGCCCGTTACGCCGGTGCGCAAGGTGTTTGCCTGGTATCAGGCCGATGGGCGCTACAGCGAAAATAACCAGTTCCCCGGCTTTACGGTAGAGATGCCGGATGGCAGCCATTTCTACGGCTTCCCGGCAGACAATAATGCCCTGAAAGTGGGACGCCACGATGGCGGTCAGCCCATGCAGACGCCAGCGGACCGCAAACCGTTCGGCAGCATCGCCGCTGACGGTAACGAAGCCTTTAGCTTCCTGCGCCAGTTTCTGCCAGGCGTAGGCGTGTGCCTGCATGGTGAAGCCTGCAGCTATGACAACACGCCGGATGAAGATTTTATTATCGATACCCTGCCCGGTGAGCCTGACCGACTGATCATCACCGGCCTGAGCGGCCACGGGTTTAAATTCGCCAGCGTGCTGGGTGAACTGGCCAGCGAATTTGCGCAGAATAAACCGTTCTCCTTTGACCTCACGCCCTTCTCACTTTCGCGTTTTGCCTGATTTTGTTGCTGCCGGTGCGGAGCGCACTGGCAGTTGTTGACCTTTCCTGACACAGATTTACTTTACGTCCGCGTTTATGGCGCATTTGGTGTAGCAATACCCATTGCCGCCAGGACTAAAACTGCTATTTGCTTATCTATTCAGAATTATTGAATTACACCGCCAGCCTTTCGCCATATATATCGAACCCGTAAATTCAAAGTTATAGAAAAGTAAGGACGATTGATTTTCTATTTCAGGTTGTAGATTCTCATTACCACTTATTTCCTGATAACGGCTTAACTATGTGGCGTAATTCTCCACGGCATTACGGTGCGTTAACCATTGCGTTGCACTGGCTGATGGCGCTGACGATTTACGGTATGTTCGCGCTGGGTTTATGGATGGTCGGACTTGGCTACTACGACGGCTGGTATCACAGCGCCCCTGAGATTCACAAAGGCATCGGCATCTTACTGTTTGCCGCTCTGCTGCTGCGCCTGTGCTGGCGCGTCATATCGCCACCGCCGTCACCGCTCGCCAGTTACTCGCCGCACGTACGCCGTGCCGCCCATGCTGTGCACTGGCTGCTGTATGGCCTGCTGCTGGTGTTGCTGATCAGCGGCTATCTGATCTCTACCGCAGACGGCAAGCCGGTCTCAGTGTTTGGCTGGTTTGAGGTACCGGCACTGTTTACCGGCGCGGGTGAGCAGGCCGATGTCGCCGGTGAGGTCCATTTATGGCTGGCGTGGGCTCTGGTGCTGTTGTCTGCCCTGCACGCCCTGGCCGCGCTGAAACACCATTTTGTCGATCGCGACATGACGCTGAAACGGATGCTCGGTTACCGCATCCCCTTAACCTCTGAAAAGGAAAAGTAATATGATCAGGAAAACCCTGCTGGCGCTCAGCGCCGCTGCCCTCTTTTCGACCAGCCTGAGTGCCAGCGCGGCTGAGTATAAGTTTGATAAAGAGGGTCAGCACGCGTTTGTCCAGTTCCGCATTCAGCATCTTGGCTACAGCTGGCTGTACGGCAGCTTTAAAGATTTTGATGGCAGCTTTACCTTTGATGAAGCCAATCCCGCCGCGGACAAGGTCAATGTGACCATCAATACCAACAGCCTCGATACCAACCATGCCGAGCGCGATAAGCATCTGCGCAGCGCGGATTTCCTCAATACCGGCAAATTCCCGCAGGCCAGCTTCAGCTCGACTGAGGTTAAAAAACAGGGCAAGGATTATAAGATCACCGGCAACCTGACGCTCAACGGCGTAACGAAGCCGATCACGCTGGATGCGCAGCTGATTGGGGAAGGCAAGGATCCGTGGGGCGGTTATCGCGCCGGCTTTGCCGCCAGCGGCGAAATCGTGCTGAAAGAGTTCAACATCAGCAAAGATCTCGGTCCGGCCTCGCAAAAAGCCGAGCTGATCATTTCAGTCGAAGGTGTGCGTCAGTAATCAGCAGTACAGCCTGGCGGGCAATGCGCCAGGCTGTTAAACCGTTACTTTTTGTCCGGCGCGGGGATCGCCATGGTCATGTTGAGTAAACCGCGCGATTTATTGAACACTTTGTTGCCATTTTCACGGCCAGCGCGGCGCGCGCGCTGCTCTTCCGGCGCCAGTTTCGACTCTTCCATGCACAGCGGGCTGCAGCAGTTCTGATACTTTTCCGCACAGCTCGGGCACTGAATAAACAGCAGATGGCAGCCGTCATTAACGCAGTTGGTGTGGCTGTCGCACGGCGCACCACACTGATGGCAGCTGGAGAGAATATCGTCAGAGATACGCTCGCCCATACGCTCGTCAAACACGAAGTTTTTGCCTTTGAAGCGCACCGGTAAACCCTGCTCGCGCGCGCGGCGGGTATATTCGATGATGCCCCCTTCAATGTGGTAAACATCATCAAAACCGTTGTGCTTCATCCACGCACTCGCTTTTTCACAGCGGATGCCGCCGGTACAGTACATGACGATTTTTTTGTCTTTCTGCGCCTGCAGCATATCCACCGCCATCGGCAGCTGATCGCGGAACGTATCGGCTGGCACTTCCAGCGCGTTGTCGAAGTGGCCCACTTCGTATTCGTAGTGGTTACGCATATCCACGAACACCGCATCCGGATCGTCGAGCATGGCGTTGACTTCGGCCGCTTTGAGATAGTTACCGACGTTACTGGCGTCGAAGCTACCGTCTTCAATACCGTCAGCCACGATGCGATCGCGCACTTTCAGGCGCAGCACCCAGAACGATTTGCCGTCGTCATCCAGCGCGATGTTCATGCGCAGATTGTCCAGCGCCGGGTCAAAGGCATAGAGCATCGCCTTCATCGCCTCATAGCGACTGGCCGGCACGCTGATTTGTGCATTAATCCCTTCCTGCGCCACGTAGACGCGGCCGAACACCTTCAGCTGGGTTAAGGCAACATAGAGACGGTCGCGGAATGCCTGTGGATCGGCAATCTGGAAGTATTTGTAAAAAGAGACTGTGGTACGCGGCTCGGTTTCGGCCAGCATACGTTCTTTCAGCTCTTTATTGGAAACGAGGTTGTGTAACACTGGCATGGTGAACACCTGTTAGCAATCAGAGAAATTTAGCGCGCATATGATACCTGAATTGAGCGTGATGCAAAGCTTCTGGTGCAATTCTCCTGCCATCAGCCACAATCGATGGGGTTCTGCGTTGTGCTCGCTAATATCTGCGCAGAAATGCTGTTCGTCGTGCGCTGACGCACGGATGGTTGATTTCAGTCAGAGAGAAAAAATGGCATAATCCCGGCCAATTACAGAAACCGGACTCTCTGGTACACGACGCAGGACATTGATATTTCCATGACGCAACTTCCGCAATTTACCCGCGAACTCCTTCATCCACGCTACTGGCTGACCTGGCTGGGCATCGGTTTCCTCTATGTGCTGGTGCTGTTGCCCTACCCGCTGCTGTACGTGACTGGCTGCGGGCTGGGACGCCTTGCCATGCGTTTTATGAAGCGTCGTGTTCAGGTCGCGCAACGCAATCTGGCGCTGTGCTTCCCCGATATGCCGACCAGCGAACGTGAAGCCATGGTGAAGCACAATTTCGAATCGGTGGGAATGGGGCTGATTGAGACCGGCATGGCGTGGTTCTGGCCGGACTGGCGTATTCGTAAATGGGTCAGCACCAGCGGCCTGGAGCACGTTACCGAGGCGCTGGCACAAAAGCGCGGCATCCTGCTGATTGGCATGCATTTCCTGACGCTGGAGCTGGGTGCGCGCGTGTTTGGCATGTACAACCCGGGTATTGGCGTTTATCGCCCTAACGACAACAAGTTACTGGACTGGCTGCAAACCTGGGGACGCATGCGTTCCAATAAAAGCATGCTGGATCGCAAAGATCTGAAAGGCATGATCCGCGCCATGAAGAACAACGACATCATCTGGTATGCGCCCGATCACGACTACGGCCCGCGCAGCAGTGTATTCGCCCCGTTCTTTGCCGTTCAGGAAGCCGCGACCACCACCGGCACGCATATGCTGATTCGTCTGGCTAATCCGAGCGTGGTGCCGTTTCTGGCACGCCGCCTGCCGCACGGCCGCGGCTACGAACTGAAAATGATGCCGGATATCCGCCACAAATTCTCACTGGAGAGTGAACTGGATACCGCTATCGTGATGAATAAAGTGGTGGAAGAGACGGTGCTGCTGGCGCCTGAGCAGTATATGTGGCTGCATCGCCGCTTTAAAACCCGGCCCGAAGGGCAGCCTTCACGCTATTAATCGGTTGCGGGGTATTATCAATGCCCCGCGTTATTTACCGCACATTTGCCTTAATTCACGTGATTCTTTGCGCAGTGGCGCGCTAAAAAAGGCCCAGCCTGAACTGCTATGCCTTCCACACGGCGACACTTACATCAACGACACCCTTTACGCCACCCGCTGCTATCTTGCGCATTAATCACAGTTTTTTGCTGCTACGCCAACGCGTTCTCCCTCGCCCGCCGCTGCTTTTCAGTGCCTGAGTTTGTAAGGCAACACGCGTAAAATATGGCGGGTGCGGATCTGATTTTGATGACTTCCAGGCCTTTTCCTATTTAATTTTACTCAGGCCTGCCG
>NZ_JASEWO010000240.1:0-5406 GCF_030024295.1 Pantoea sp. Pa-EAmG | reverse complement strand
ATATGATCCCGGAAAAACGCAGCATTCGACGTATTCAGTCTGGCGGTTGTGCCATCCACTGTCAGGATTGCAGTATCAGCCAGTTGTGTATTCCCTTCACGCTGAACGAACATGAACTGGATCAGCTGGACAATATTATTGAACGCAAAAAGCCGATTCAGAAAGGCCAGACGCTGTTCAAAGCCGGTGATGAACTGAAATCCCTTTATGCCATCCGCTCCGGCACCATCAAAAGTTACACCATTACCGAACAGGGTGATGAACAGATCACCGGTTTCCATCTGGCGGGCGATCTGGTGGGCTTTGACGCCATCGTCAGCGCGCATCATCCGAGCTTCGCTCAGGCGCTGGAAACGGCCATGGTGTGTGAAATCCCGTTTGAAACCCTCGACGATCTGTCCGGTAAAATGCCGGCGCTGCGTCAGCAGATGATGCGTCTGATGAGCGGCGAGATCAAAGGCGATCAGGATATGATCCTGCTGTTATCGAAGAAGAACGCGGAAGAGCGTCTGGCGGCGTTTATCTGGAACCTGTCGCGTCGCTTCGGCCAGCGCGGTTTCTCACAGCGTGAATTCCGCCTGACCATGACGCGCGGTGACATCGGTAACTATCTGGGACTCACCGTTGAAACCATCAGCCGTCTGCTGGGACGTTTCCAGAAAAGCGGCATGCTGGCGGTGAAAGGCAAATATATCACCATCGAAAACCATGCGCTGCTGGCTGAACTGGCCGGCCAGACCGATCAGGCAGCGTAACCGCCTGCCGGGTCGATAAATGTTATTTTATTGATCCGGCAACAACTTTTCCGCTTCTGCCCTGCGCCATCTTAGGCTATCTTTAATCCAACTTCGCTTTGGTTTGAGGAGAGTGCCTTATGTCCCGGTATCAGCATATTCTGGTGGCGATTGATGCTCAGCAGGACGACCAGCCGGCGCTGCGGCGTGCGGTGTATCTCAATCAACGTATCGGCGGAAAAATCAAAGCCTTCCTGCCTATCTACGACTTCTCCTACGAAATGACCACCCTGCTGTCGCCCGACGAGCGCGTCAACATGCGCAAAGGGGTGATTAGCCAGCGTACCGAATGGATCCGCGAACAGGCACAGGCCTATCTGGAAGCCGGCGTGGATATCGAGATCAAAGTGGTGTGGCATAACCGGCCGTACGAAGCCATCATTCAGGAAGTGCTGGCGCATCAGCATGATTTGGTCCTGAAGATGGCGCACCAGCACGATCGTCTGGAAGCGGTGATTTTTACCCCCACCGACTGGCACCTGCTGCGTAAGTGCCCGTGCCCGGTGTGGATGGTCAAAGATCAGCCGTGGCCGGAAGGCGGCAAAGCGGTGGTGGCGGTAAACCTTGCCAGCGAGGAACCGCATCATGATGAGCTTAATCAAAAACTGATCCGCGAGACCACGCGCCTGGCCGAAATGGTGAATCACACCGAGGTGCATCTGGTGGGCGCTTATCCCGTCACGCCGATTAACATTGCTATTGAACTGCCGGATTTTGATCCCAGCGTCTATAACGATGCGATTCGCGGCCAGCATCTGGTGGCGATGAAAGCGCTGCGCCAGAAATTTTCCATCGGCGAGGAATTTACCCACGTAGCGAAGGGCCTGCCGGAAGAAGTCATCCCTGATATCGCTTCGCATCTCGACGCCGGGATTGTGGTGCTGGGCACCATCGGTCGTACCGGTCTGTCAGCTGCGTTTCTCGGCAATACCGCTGAACAGGTGATCGATCACCTGCGCTGTGATTTGCTGGCGATTAAGCCGGATGATTTCAAATCGCCGATTGACCTCGACGATGAGGAAGATGAAGAGGATTAAATAACGCAGGGCGGCCATCCTGCGCCGCCCTGGTTTGAGCTTATCAGGGCGGTGACATCACCGCCCTTTCGTTTCTTACAGCGCGCGCAGAATGCCTTCGACGCTGGCTTTGGCATCGCCAAACAGCATTTGAGTGTTCTCTTTAAAGAACAGCGGGTTCTGCACCCCGGCATAGCCGGTGTTCATCGAGCGTTTGAACACGATGACGTTTTGCGCTTTCCACACTTCCAGCACCGGCATACCGGCAATCGGGCTGCGCGGATCGTCCTGGGCCGCCGGGTTGACGGTGTCGTTGGCACCGATAACCAGCACGGTGTCGGTATCGCTGAAATCATCGTTGATCTCATCCATCTCCAGCACCACATCGTACGGCACTTTGGCTTCCGCCAGCAGCACGTTCATGTGCCCCGGCAAACGACCGGCTACCGGGTGAATACCGAAACGCACCTTAATACCGCGCGCGCGCAGCTTCTCGGTGATCTCTGCCACCGGATACTGCGCCTGGGCGACCGCCATCCCGTAGCCCGGCGTGATGATCACTGAGGTCGAGTTTTTCAGCAGTTCTGCCGTCTCTTCCGCGTTGATTTCACGGTGTTCGCCCGCTTCTTCGCCCGCATCCGCACCGCTCACGTCAGTGCCGAACCCGCCAGCAATCACGCTGATAAAGGAACGGTTCATCGCTTTACACATAATGTACGACAGGATGGCACCGGAAGAGCCCACCAGCGCACCGGTGACGATCAGCAGGTCGTTGCTCAACATAAAGCCCGCCGCCGCCGCCGCCCAGCCCGAATAGGAGTTGAGCATCGAGACCACTACCGGCATATCCGCACCGCCAATCGACGCCACCAGATGCCAGCCGAACACCAGCGCAATCACCGTCATCAGCAGCAGCGCAACGACCTGTGCAGCGGTGCTGTCGGTACGCACAAACCACAGCATCAGCAGGAATGAGACCACCAGCGCTGCCAGATTCATTTTATGGCGATGCGGCAGCATCAGCGCTTTTGAGGAGATCTTGCCGCGCAGTTTGCCAAATGCCACCACCGAACCGGTGAAGGTCACCGCGCCGATAAAGATGCCGAGGAACACTTCGGTCAGATGGATATTTTCCATCACCGCCGACAGTCCTGGCGCGTGATCAAGGTAGCTGTTAAACCCGACCAGCACCGCCGCCAGACCGACAAAGCTGTGCAAAATCGCCACCAGCTCCGGCATTTCGGTCATTTCGACTTTCTTCGCCAGACGCACGCCAATCGCACCGCCAATCACCATCGCCAGCAGAATCCACGCCACGTGGCCGCTGTGCGGACCAAAAATGGTGGCGAGCAGCGCCAGCGCCATGCCGCTGATACCAAAAATATTGCCCTGCTTTGAGGTCTCATGCTTCGAGAGCCCGGCCAGGCTGAAAATAAACAGAATTGCGGCAACAATGTATGCTGCAGTCACTAATCCGCCAGACATGTTGTTACCCCTTAATTCTTACGAAACATTTTCAGCATGCGCTGGGTGACGGTGAAACCACCGAAGATATTGATGCTGGCAATCAGGACGGCGATAAACGCCAGGAAGGTGACCCAGCCGCCATGGCCCATCTGCAGCACCGCGCCCACCACAATAATGCCGGAGATGGCATTGGTGACGGACATTAACGGCGTATGCAGCGCGTGACTGACGTTCCACACCACGTAATACCCGACGACGCAGGCAAGCGCGAACACGGTAAAGTGCGACAGGAATTCCGCCGGCGCGACGTTGGCCAGGCAGCCGAACAGCACTACCGCGAGCGCCAGCAGCAGATATTTGCGCCACGGCGCAGCGGGCTTCTCTGCCGCTTTCACCTGCGGCTGTGCGGCAGGTTTTGCGGCCTGTGGCGCAGCAGAGACCTGAATCGGTGGCGCAGGCCAGGTCACTTCTCCGTCACGAATTACCGTGACGCCGCGCACCACGACATCGTCAAAATCAACCACGATCTCGCCGTTTTTCTCTTTACACAGCAGCTTCAGCAGGTTCACCAGGTTGGTGCCGTACAGCTGCGAGGACTGCGTTGGCAGCCGGCTCGGCAGATCGGTGTAGCCGATGATTTTGACGCCGTTGTCGCTCAGCGTGACGCGGTCGGCGACGGTCAGATCGCAGTTACCGCCGGTGGCTGCCGCCAGATCAACAATCACGCTGCCCGGCTTCATGCTGGCCACCATCTCTGCGGTGATCAGCTTCGGTGCCGGTTTGCCCGGGATCAGCGCGGTGGTGACGATAATGTCCACTTCCTGCGCCTGCGCCGCGAACAGCGCCATCTCCGCCTTGATAAAGGCCTCGGACATCACTTTGGCGTAACCGTCGCCGCTGCCCGCTTCCTCTTCAAAGTCGAGTTCAAGGAACTCGGCGCCCATACTCTGCACCTGCTCCTTCACTTCCGGACGAGTGTCGAAGGCGCGCACGATAGCGCCGAGGCTGCCCGCCGCGCCAATCGCCGCCAGACCGGCCACGCCAGCCCCGATGACCATCACTTTTGCCGGTGGCACTTTACCGGCGGCGGTGATTTGCCCGGTGAAGAAGCGGCCAAACTCATGGGCTGCTTCGACAATGGCACGGTAACCGGCGATGTTTGCCATCGAGCTGAGCGCATCCAGCGACTGCGCGCGCGAAATACGCGGTACGGAATCCATCGCCATCACGGTGATGTTGCGTGCGGCTAATTTCTCCAGCAGCGCCGGGTTCTGCGCTGGCCAGATAAAGCTCACCAGCGTGCTGCCCGCGCGCATCAGGGCGATCTCGCTGTCGTCTGGCGCGTTCACCTTCAGCACGATGTCGGACTGCCAGACATCCTGCGGATGACTGATGCTGGCACCGGCGGCGATAAAACTGTCATCATCAAAGCTGGCGAGTAAACCGGCGCCCTGCTCAACGGTGACGCTGAATCCCAGCTTGATGAGCTGCTCAACGGTCTTTGGCGTCGCTGCGACGCGGAACTCATTGGCTAACCGCTCTTTGGGTATCCCAATTAACATACTGTTTCCTTTCCATGATTAAAGGATGAGGTTCTGTAAGGGGCACATGCTTAAAAGCCGAAACGCTGTTTCAGCTTTTTATGAGCGAAATGCACTATGTAACAAAGTCTTTATAACCTACTGAAAATGCCCAGGACGATCTAGCGCCATAACGCACACTTATGACATTCACACAGATATTCAGATGCCAGCGATGAATACCGCGGGATGCGACCAGGTTTGCGGCATTATGGAAAATAATCTGCTGTGCCTAATCGTGTCATGACGAATTAACTGTTTTTAAAAACCTATATTTAACAATGCGTTAACCATTATGGTACTAAGCGATACCGGTTAAAGCGGTAAGCTGACCAAAAAAAAGCCATAACAGCGAAAGATGACAGGCCGATGAATAAAATGCTGGGATTGTCAATGTTATGCGCATAAATTGGCTGAGACAGGCCGATTATTACATGCAATAATCAGCGGCTAATCTGTTATACATCAAGAGTCCAGCACGTTTTCGTACTCAATTTGCGTAAGGCGAAGGATCATTTTTATGAAGCTGAAGAACACCATTCTGGCGTC
>NZ_JASEWO010000039.1:0-30687 GCF_030024295.1 Pantoea sp. Pa-EAmG | reverse complement strand
AGTCCGCCGTTCTACCGACTGAACTACAGAGGAATCGTTTGGAACGGGGCGCATATTATCGGGCAGGCTGTGGCTTGTCAAAGCTCTTTTTCACAATTTTTTCTGACTGCTGAATAAAGCGTCAATTGCCCGACGCGGGCCCGCGCGATGGCGCGAATTAGCGCCAGCACTGCGCCTGATTGTGAGAGATGTCACCAATGCTATGCAAAATTACATTCTGATTTGTCGCTTCTGTCAGATACCTCGCATGTATGATCACAGATATTTCATTTCTCCGTTGTCGCCGCCCAAAACGAAACATATATTCCGGGAAACTCATCCCCGTGAACCGCAGGTGCAGCATGAACAAAGTCAGAATCGGTATGATTGGCAGTGGATATATTGGGCGTTGTCACGCGATTGCCTATGCGCAGGCACCCACGGTGTTCGCCCTGAAGGGTGAGATTGTGCGCGAGATGCTGGCAGAGGTGAATTCGGCGCTGGCGGCGCAGCAGGCGGCGACGTTTGGCTTTGCCCGTTCGACGGGCGACTGGCGCGAGCTGGTACGCGATCCGCACATCGACGTGGTCGATATCTGCGCGCCCAATTTCCTGCACAAAGAGATGGCGCTGGAGGCGATTCGCCACGGCAAGCACGTCTACTCCGAAAAGCCACTGTCGCTCTCGGTGGCCGATGCCGAAGAGATGGTGCAGGCGGCAGAGCAGGCGGGAGTGAAAACCCTGGTAGGCTTTAACTACATGAAAAACCCCACCAGCCAGCTGGCACGGGAGATTATCGCGCGCGGTGAGATCGGCGAGGTGGTGCACTTTTACGGCACCCATAACGAAGATTATCTGGCGCGCGCGGAGACGCCGCTCGACTGGCACTGCCAGAAAGCGCTGGCCGGTCTCGGCGCGCTTGGCGATCTGGCGGCGCATATCGTCAACATGGCGCACTATCTGGTCGGTGATATTGATGAGGTGAGCGGTGACATGATGACGGTGATCAAACAGCGACCGGATCCGAAGGCGCCGTCACGTCTGCTGCCGGTGGAAAATGAAGATCAGGCCAGCGCGCTGCTGCGCTTTAAAAATGGTGCGCACGGCGTGATTGAAACCTCGCGTATCGCCTGCGGCAGCAAGATGGGGCTGACTTATGTGGTGACCGGCACCAAAGGCACGCTGCGCTACACGCAGGAGCGCATGGCTGAGCTGGAACTGTATCTGCACGACGATCCGGCCGGTCGCCAGGGCTTTAAAACCATTCTCACCGGTCCGGCGCACCCGGATTACGCCAGCTTCTGCGTCTCGGCCGGTCACGGCATCGGTTTTAACGATCAGAAAACGGTCGAGATTCGCGATCTGATCAACGGCATCGCCGCCGGCGATCGCATGTGGCCGGATTTTGCCGAAGGGCTGCAGGTGCAGAAGGTGCTGGAAGCGGTGGCGATTTCCGCCGTGGAGCGCCGCTGGATGAAGGTGTGATGCAGAGCGTCAGCCGCAGACGCACGTAACCGGTCGCCATCAATGGCGACCCTACACGGTGCGTGCAGGGATGGCGAGCCTCACAGGGTGCGCATTTATGCGCACCGGGATAATGCAGGAATTTTCCAATGATTACGCCAGCAACGCACACTGCGGTGGCAGGCGGCAGCTCAACGCACCGGGCTGCACCTCAATCACAAACTCGCTGCCGGACAACGGCTCGCCGTCGAGGTTAAAGGTCATCTCATGCGGTGAACGGATGGTCAGTGACGTCAGCTGTGCCGCGACAATGTTCGGGTTTTCATCGTCGCGCGTCAGCGAGTGCAGCAGCGTTGGCAGCAGCTCCTGAGCGGTTACGATGCTGAGATTGAGTTGTCCGTCATTGATCAGCGCTTCCGGACACAACCGCTGTCCGCCACCGGCCTGACGGCCATTGCCAATGCCAATCACCAGCGCGTCACCCTGCCAGTGAAAGCCCGGTCCGCTGATTTCGCAGCTGTCCGGCTTCAGCGCATCAACGCGCATCAGGCCATGAATAAAATAGGAAACGCCGCCCAGCGCCGATTTCAGTTTCTCCGGCGTTTCCGTAGTGATGCGTGTGCCAAAACCGCCGGTCGCCATGTTGATGAAGTAACGGTCGCCGTTCACCCGCGCCAGATCGATGGCCGTGGCTTTGCCCAGTACCGCCAGCCGCAGTGCCGCTTCCATTTCTGCCGGGATACCGGCGCTGGTAGCAAAATCGTTGGCAGTGCCAAGCGGTAAAATCCCCAGCACCGGCCGCTGCGCTGGCGGCAGGGCGGCCAGCGCGGTGGCAATCTCATTGATGGTGCCATCGCCGCCGCCAGCCACCACGGTTTCCGCCTGCAGCTGCAGCGCTTCCTGCACGTAGCGGTCACCGTCGCCTTTTTCCCAGGTCACGCGCACCGCCAGGTTAAAGCCTTCGTCGCGCAGGGTATTCACGGCGGCACGCAACTCTTCATTGCCTGCGCCTTTTCCATTCAGAATCAGCAAAGTGAGGGGTTTATTTTGCATTATCGCTTCCCTGATGAGTAAGACAGAGCTGTGGTTATAGCATAGCTGCGGCGGGAACTTTATCGGCGAACGATGAAAAAAAGAAAACCCGCACGGGGGAGCCGGGCGGGTGAATGAGGTGGTTCCTGGTACTACCTGCTGTTTGTTGTTACTCGTTAGCAGCAGGCGCGATTCTAAAGCGCGGCGAAGCGGCGGTCTGTGATCTTGTTCTAACTTCGCCGTTTTCTTTTCATTTAGTGCGATTTTTACCGTGCGGATCGTAAGTGCTGTTACCGTCGGTAAAATTGCGCAGCAGCAGCGCATAGGCCAGATCGACCCCCTCCGGCACGCTGATCCAGACGCGATGACCATCTCCCGGAGCGACTTCAACCGCGGCACCCTTGTCATTCTGCATCGCCTGCAGCGTGCAGTTGAGATTGCCGTCCGGCGTCATGATCTCCACTCTATCGCCCAGCATGAATTTGTTCTTCACCGCCACCTGCGCCCACGTACCGCGCCGCTCACCGGTAAATTCACCGACAAACTGCTGACGCTCCGAAATGGAAAAACCCTGCTCGTAGTTTTGATAGCTGTCATGGGTGTGGCGACGCAAAAAACCTTCGGTATAGCCGCGGTGCGCCAGCCCTTCCAGCGTCTCCAGCAGTGCCGGATCGAAAGGTTTGCCGGCGGCCGCATCGTCGATTGCGCGGCGGTACACCTGCGCGGTGCGCGCACAGTAGTAGAACGATTTGGTGCGGCCCTCAATTTTCAGCGAATGCACGCCCATCTGGCTCAGGCGTTCGACGTGCGCCACCGCGCGCAGATCTTTCGAGTTCATGATGTAGGTGCCGTGCTCATCTTCGAACGCGCTCATCACCTCGCCTGGCTTCATCTTCTCTTCCAGCAGGAATACCCGGTCGGTAGGCTGACCGACGCCGAGCGTCGCGGGCTGCACCGCAACCGGCTGATGGAAGCCAACAATGTTGCCGACCTCATCCTGCTGGCCTTCGGCCACGTTATATTCCCAGCGGCAGGCGTTGGTACAGGTGCCCTGATTAGGATCGCGCTTATTCAGATAGCCAGAGAGCAGGCAGCGGCCGGAGTAGGCCATGCACAGCGCGCCGTGGACAAAGATTTCGATCTCCATCTCCGGTACCTGCTGGCGAATTTCGGCGATCTCCTCCAGCGACAGCTCGCGCGACAGAATCACGCGCGTCAGCCCCATCTGCTGCCAGAACTTCACCGTGGCCCAGTTCACCGCGTTAGCCTGCACCGACAGGTGAATCGGCATCTGCGGGAAGGCGTCGCGCACCAGCATGATCAGGCCGGGATCGGACATGATCAGCGCATCCGGCTGCATCTCGATAACCGGCGTCAGATCGCGGATAAAGGTTTTCAGCTTGGCGTTGTGCGGGGCAATGTTCACCACCACGTAAAACTTCTTGCCGAGCGCGTGCGCCTCGCTGATGCCTTTGGCGAGGTTTTCATGGGTGAATTCGTTATTGCGCACGCGCAGGCTGTAGCGCGGCTGGCCGGCATACACCGCGTCGGCGCCGTAGGCAAAGGCGTAACGCATATTTTTCAGCGTGCCTGCCGGCGAAAGCAGTTCGGGTTTAAGCATGGGGCGTTCTCACTGATGTCAGGTCAGCATGCCATCACGGATGGCACGTGCAGCGGCCGCGTCAGGCGGCCCTGCAAAAGGTGGGGAATTGTAGGCAGGGCGACTCCCGATGTAAATTGACCTGGATCAATCTAAGCGGTTACAGCAGGCGGCCCACATCCGCTTCCCAGCGATATCCCATGCCGTACACGGCGCGAATAAACGGCTGTTCGGCATCAAGGTTCTCCAGCTTGCGCCGCAGGTTCTTGATGTGGCTGTCAATGGTGCGATCGGTGACCACGCGATAGTCGTCATACAGATGGTTCAGCAGTTGCTCGCGCGAAAACACTTTGCCCGGCTCCAGCGCCAGGGTTTTCAGCAGGCGGAACTCGGCGGGCGTCAGCTCCAGCGGCTGTTCGCGCCAGCTGGCCTGGAAACGCCCTTCGTCGATCAGCAGATGCGAGGCCAGCTGCGCCTCTTCTGGCGAACGTTTCACCCGGCGCAGAATGGTTTTCACCCGCGCCACCACTTCACGCGGGCTGAAGGGTTTGCAGATATAGTCGTCAGCGCCAATCTCCAGCCCGAGCAGGCGATCGATCTCTTCCGTGCGTGCGGTCACCATGATAATCGGCAGCTCGGAGAAGCGGCGAATTTCCCGACACAGCGTCAGGCCGTCACGGCCCGGCAGCATCAAATCCAGCAGCATCAGGTCCGGCGGCGTTTGCTGCACGTAACTCAGTACCGCGTTGCCATCGGCGAGGTGATGCGTGCGGTAGTTTGACGCCTGCAGATAATCAATCATCAGCTGCGCCAGTTTGGGTTCGTCTTCCACAACAAGAATCAGGGGATCGCTATTTTCCGTGCTCATAAAGGGTGTCTAGTGAGGAACATACGGCAAGTTTAGCGTGATTTTCAGCCCACCTAAATCAGAGTCGGCCGCATTAATGCTGCCGTCATGCGCCTCAACAATATTCTTGCAGATCGCCAGACCGAGCCCGGAGCCGCCGCTGGCGCGATTGCGCGAGCTTTCGGCGCGGAAGAAGCGCTCAAACAGCTGTGCCTGCTGCTGGCGCTCGACGCCCGGTGCGCTGTCGGCAAACTGCAGCTGCCACTGCTCGCCGCTGAGCTGCATACTGAGCTGCACCGTGCCACCGGCATCGGTGTAGCGCAGGCTGTTTTCCAGCAGGTTAGTAAACAGCTGCATCAGCCGGTCCGGATCGCCAAAGCTGCTGGCCTGTGCCGGTAGCATCAGGCTGAGCGTCAACCCCCGGCTGCGATAGCGTTCGCCAAAACTGCCCGCCACCACCTCCAGCAGACTGACCAGATCCACCGGCTGTTTGCGGTAGGCGAGGGCGCCCGCGTCGGAGAGCGACAGCTGGTGCAGGTCTTCCACCAGCTGGGTCAGCAGCGCGACTTCGCTCTGCAGCGAACTGATGGCGTCGGGCGTCAGCTTGCGCACGCCATCCTGCATCGCCTCCAGCTCACCGCGCAAAATCGCCAGCGGCGTACGCAGCTCATGGGAAATATCGGCCATAAAGGCGCGCCGGTTGCTCTCGTTTTTCTCCAGCGAGCGCGCCAGCTGGTTGAAGTCGCGCGCCAGCTGACCAATTTCGTCGCTGCTGCCGACCTCCACCCGGGTGGTAAATTTGCCCGCCGCCAGCTGATGGGTGCCGTCCACCAGCCGTTTCACCGGCGCCAGCAGGCCGCGCGCCAGCAGCCAGGTGACCAGTGCGGCCAGCAGCGTGGTGAGGCCGACAATCAGCCAGCTGGTCTGACGCTGCTGATGGTCAAAGTTGATATCGGTGCTGCGCGTCAGCCGCTCGGCGGGCGAGGCAATCACCCAGCCAACAATCTTGCCGTTGCTGGTGGTGATATTGCGGCGCGAGCCTTCCGGCGGCACCGGCGAGCGCGGGCCGGACAATATTTTGTACTGCTGATCGATAATCCAGAACTGGGTGCGCCAGCCGTGCGGCGGCAGCTGAGTGCCGCTGCCGGGATTCTGTTCCAGCGAGCGCAGAATGGTGAAAATCAGCCGGTCGTTGTTACGCAAAAAATCCCAGCTACCGTGCTGTTCGTATTGATCGGCCAGCGCATCGCTCAGCAGCGTCAGGCGCTGCTCATTGCCCTTTTTGATGTAATCGACAAAGCCATGCTCAAAGCTGAGGCGCACGCCCCAGTGCATGGTGATGATCACCAGCATGCAGGTGGAAAAAATCGCCATAAACAGTTTGGCGCTGATGCCGAGTTTTACCGGCTGCTTCATCCTTTTCTCCTGCCTCTCAGGTCCACGTTTTTACTCACATCGGCGGGTACGCGCCAGAACACCAGCGCCGGCAGCGCAATCACCAGCGCCATGCACAAATAGGTGTACATAAAGGTTTGATGGGTCGCGGCGCTGTCGCTCACCGCGCCATGGCCGAAAGCGCCGAGCAGCAGACCGGCCACGGTGACGCCGATACTCATCGACAGCTGCATGATCATCGACAGCAGGCTGTTACCGCTCGAGGCCAGCTCGTCCGGCAGCTCTTTCAGCGTCAGGGTATTCATGGATGAGAAGCGGATGGCATTGACCATGCCCTGCAACAGCAGCACCACGGGCAGCAGCCAGATCCAGCCGAGCAGCGCCACCACGGGAAACAGCAGCACCACCAGCGCCAGCGCCAGCGTGCCGCCCACCAGCGCGTTACGATAGCCAAACAGATTTACGATGCGCACCACCACGCGTTTGATGCCCATGTTGCCCAGCACCATCGGGATCATCATCAGCCCGGCGTGGAACGGGCTAAAGCCGAGGCCCACCTGCAGAAAAATCGGCGTCATAAACGGCAGCATGCCGCTGCCGATGCGGCCGGTGAAGCTGCCGAGCAGGCCGATGGCGTATATGCGGTTGTCAAACAGCTTCAGGCTAAACAGCGCGTTATCGTTGTTGCGACCGTGCATCAGGTAGAACAACAGGGAAAACACCCCCAGCAGAATCAGCAGGCACAGCAGCAGCGGTGAGCCGCCGGCGCTGCGCTGGCCGTCGAGCGCCAGCGTCAGCGTAGCCATGCCGACCGCCAGCAGCACAAAACCGAGGAAGTCAAAGCGTCGCGTCTGCATGGTGTAGTTCGGCATCAGCAGCAGCGTAGCAATGGCACCGATGATGCCGACCGGAATGTTAATCAGGAAGATCCAGTGCCAGCTGGCATACTCCACCAGAATGCCGCCCAGCGCCGGGCCGAGCAGCGGGCCAATCTGGCCGGGCAGGGTGACAAAGGTCATGGCCGACATGTACTGCTCACGCGGCACGATCTTCATCACCGTCAGCCGGCCGACCGGCACCATCATCGCGCCGCCGATGCCCTGGACCACGCGCGCCATCACCAGCTGGTCGAGTGAGGTGGCGAAGGCACACAGCAGCGAACCGAGGCTAAACAGCACGATGGCGCAGAAGAAGATGTTGCGCACGCCAAAGCGGTCCGCCAGCCAGCCGCTGAGCGGCAGCGTGACCGCCACGGTGAGCACGTAGGAGACAATCACCGAGTGCATATGCAGCGGGCTGACGTTGAGATCGTGGGCCATCGCCGGTATCGCGGTGTTCACGATCGTGGTATCCAGCGTCTGCATAAAAAAGCCGAAGGCCACAATCCACAGTTGCCAGCGGACAGTGGCGGTTTGTGCGTTCATGGTCATCCCGTGTTAACAGTTTCATCAGCCGCAGGTCGTGTAGCGGCGCGATTTATCGCGCGTTGAATTGCGCCGCTACGCTTAGTGCAGGTATGACGTTATGGCTCCGTTATCAACCGCGGCTGCTTTTTCCGCCGGCGCAGTTTATCCATCATCAGGTACACCACCGGTGTGGTGTACAGCGTCAGCAGCTGGCTCATCACCAGCCCACCGGCAATGGTGATGCCCAGCGGCTGGCGCAGCTCCGCGCCGTCCCCGCTGGTCAGCACCAGCGGCAGCGCACCAAACAGCGCCGCCAGCGTGGTCATCAGAATCGGGCGGAAACGCAGCTGGCACGCCTGGAAAATGGCGTCGCGCGCCGACAGATTGCCGTTGCGCTCCGCCTCCAGCGCGAAATCCACCATCATGATGGCGTTCTTTTTCACAATGCCGATCAGCAGCAGGATGCCGATCAGCGCAATCAGGCTGAACGGCGTATTAAATAGCTGCAGCGCCAGCAGCGCGCCGACGCCCGCCGAAGGCAGGGTAGAGAGAATCGTCAGGGGATGCACGTAGCTCTCATACAGAATGCCGAGCACGATATACACCGCGGCAATCGCCGCCAGCATCAGCCACAGCTGGTTCGATTGCGAATCCTGAAATACCTGCGCGGTGCCGGCAAAGCTGCCACGCACGCTGGACGGCACGCCAATCGCCGTGATGGTGCGGTCAATCGCCTCCGATGCCTGCGACAGCGAGACCCCTTCCGGCAGGTTAAACGAGATGGTCGAGGCCGCCGACAGCCCCTGATGGTTGACCGACAGCGGCGCGTTGGCCGGCTGCCATTTGGCAAACCAGCTCAGCGGAATCGCTTTGCCGTCGCTGTTGATCACGAACATCTGATCCAGCGCGCTGACATCCTGGGTATAGCGCGGATCCACCTCCATCACCACTTTGTACTGATTCAGCGGCTGGTAGATGGTGGAGATTTGCCGCTGGCCGAAGGCGTTATTCAGCAGCGCATTGGCCGCCGACACGTCGATGCCGAGGCGCGCCATGCTTTCGCGATCGTAAGTCAGCGCCATTTCGCTGCCGTTGTCCTGCTGATCCGAGTTCACATCGGCCAGCTCTGGCAGCGCGGCAAACGCCTGGCGGATTTTCGGCTCCCACTCACGTAAATCGGCGAGGTTATCCGATAGCAGGCTGTACTGGTAGCTGGCGTTCGATTCGCGTCCGCCGACGCGAATATCCTGCACCGCATTGAGGTAGAGGTTGGCACCCGGTTCTTTCGCCAGCTTCACACGCAGGCGGGCGATCACTTCCTGCGCGCTTTCGCTGCGTTCTGACAGCGGCTTGAGTGACACAAACATCGAGCCGCTGTTGGTGCGCGAGCCGCCGGTGAAGCCGGTGACGTTATCGACCGCTGGGTCAGCCTTGATGATGTTCATGAAATCCTGCAGCTTACCGCGCATCGCCTGGAACGAAATGCTCTGATCGGCGGAGATAAAGCCGTTGAGACGGCCGGTGTCCTGCTCGGGCATAAAGGTTTTCGGGATGGCGATAAACAGCCAGATGGTCAGCCCGACGGTGCCGAGCAGCAGCAACAGTACCCAGATCGCGTGGTTCAGCACCCAGCCCAGCGAGCGCGCATAGCCCTGCTGCACCGCCAGCAGCACGCGGCCAAATCCGCGCGTGCGCGGCTGGCTGCGCTTCGCCTGCGGTTTCAGCAGATACGCGCACATCATCGGCGTCAGGGTAATAGAGATAAACAGCGAGATGAGAATCGCCACCGACAGCGTGATGGCAAACTCCGAGAAGAAGCGGCCAATAATACCGCCAATCATCAGCAGCGGCAGGAACACCGCAATCAGCGACAGGCTCATCGACAGCACGGTAAAGCCCACCTCGCGCACCCCGGTGAGTGCCGCCTGCAGCGGCTTCATGCCGGCTTCGACGTGGCGCGCGATGTTCTCCAGCACAACGATGGCGTCATCCACTACAAAGCCGGTGGCGATGGTCAGCGCCATCAGCGACAGGTTATTCAGGCTGAAACCGCACAGGTACATGGCGGCGAAGGTACCAATCAGTGATACCGGTACCGCCGCCGCCGGTATCAGCGTGGCGCGGCCGTCGCGCAGGAAGAAAAACACCACCAGAATCACCAGTGCCACGGCTATTACCAGCGACTGCTCCACTTCATGCAGCGAGGCGCGGATGGTGGGCGAACGGTCCTGGGCGATTTGCAGGTCGATAGCTGCCGGGATCACCTCATGCAGCTCCGGCATTTCCGCCCGGATGCGGTCGACGGTATCGATAATGTTGGCGTCCGGCGACTTGCGCACCACCAGCAGCACCGCTGGTTTACCGTTGGTCATCCCGGCGTTGCGCACGTCCTGTACCGAATCCTGCACGTTCGCCACATCGCTCAGCCGTACCGCCGCGCCGTTGTTGTAGTGCACCACCAGCGGCTGGTAGACGCTGGCGGTTTGCAGCTCATCGTTGGTCCGCACCTGCCAGCGCTGCTGGGTATCGTCGATGGCGCCCTGCGGACGGCGCTGGTTGGCGTTGCTGATGGCGGTGCGCACCGCATCCAGCGACACGCCCTGATTAAACAGCGCCTGCGGATTGAGGTCGACGCGCACCGCCGGCAGCGAACTGCCGCCTACCGTGACATCACCGACGCCATCAATCTGCGACAGCTTCTGCGCCAGTTGCGTCGACGCGTAATCATACAGCTGACCGGGATTATAAATATCCGAGGTCATGGTGAGGATCATGATCGGCGCATCGGACGGGTTGGCTTTGCGGTAGGTTGGACGATTGGGCATGCCGGTCGGCAGCAGGCTCTGGGCGGCATTGATCGCCGCCTGCACATCGCGCGCCGCGCCGTTGATGTCGCGGTCGAAATCAAACACCAGGATGATGCGCGTGCTGCCCAGCGAGCTGGTGGAGGTCATTTCACTGACGCCGGCAATGCGGCCCAGCGAGCGCTCCAGCGGCGTGGCGACCGAGGCCGCCATGGTTTCCGGCGACGCGCCGGGCAGCGAGGCCGAGATCAGAATCACCGGGAAATCCAGCTGCGGCAGCGGCGCCACCGGCAGCAGACGGAAGCCAAGAATGCCCGCCAGCGCAATCGCCAGCGTCAGCAGCGTAGTGGCAACCGGCCGATGGATAAACAGGGCGAAAAACTTCACGACTGCGCCTCCGTGCCTTTCAGACGCCGGCGCGTGGCGTGGGCAAGGCGATCAAACAGCAGATAGATCACCGGGGTGGTAAACAGCGTCAGCACCTGGCTCAGCACCAGGCCACCGACCATGGCGATGCCGAGCGGACGACGCAGCTCCGCGCCGACGCCGGTGCTGAGCATCAGCGGCAGCGCGCCAAGCAGCGCCGCCAGCGTGGTCATCAGAATCGGCCGGAAGCGCAGCAGACAGGCCTGATAGATCGCCTCACGCGGCGCCATGCCCTGTTCACGCTCGGCGGCCAGCGCGAAGTCGATCATCATGATGGCGTTCTTCTTCACGATACCGATCAGCAAAATGATGCCGATGATGGCGATGATATCCAGCTCGTTGCCGCTCAGCATCAGCGCCAGCAGCGCGCCAACGCCGGCGGTGGGCAGCGTCGACAGAATGGTAATCGGGTGGATGAAGCTCTCATACAGCACGCCGAGCACGATATACATCGCCACTACCGCCGCGACGATCAGCCAGATGGTGCTGGTCAGCGCCGCTTCAAACGCCAGCGTGCTGCCCTGGAACTGCGTCATCATCTCTGCCGGCATGCCGACCTGATCTTCTGCCGTGGTGATCGCCTGCAGCGCATCGCCGAGCGAGTAGCCGTGCGCCACGTCAAACGAGAAGGTGGCCGACGGGAACTGGTCGAGATGATTAATGCTCAGCGCAGCGTGGCGCTCTTCGATTTGCGCGATGGCGCTGAGCGGCACGCTGCCGCCGTCGCTACTGTTCAGGCGAATCGCATCGAGACTAGCGAGACCGGGGGTTTGCGTGTTGTCCTGCTCCAGCACCACGCGATACTGATTGGCCTGGGTGTAAATCGTTGAGATCAGGCGCTGGCCAAAGGCGTTGTACAGCGCGTTATCAATGTCGGCCATGCTGATGCCGAGCCGGCTGGCGCTGTCGCGATCGACGCGCACAAAGGCTTCCAGCCCCTGATCCTGCCAGTCGCTGCTGACGTTGCGCAGTTGTGGCAGCGTATTGAGCTGTGCCAGCAGTTTCGGCACCCAGCTGCCCAGCGACTCCAGCGAACCTGACTGCAGGGTAAACTGGTACGGCGTGCGGCTCGCCTGGGTATCAATGGTCAGGTCCTGTACCGGCTGCAGCCACAGCGACACGCCGGGCAGGCGATCGATCGCCTGCTGCAGCCGCTGCTGCACTGCCGGAATACGATCGTCACGCTGGTCCAGCGGTTTCAGGTTAATTTGCAGCCGCGCGCTGTTAAGCGCCGCGTTGGTGCCATCCACGCCGACGAACGAGGTCAGGCTCTGCACCGCCGGATCTTTCATAATGATCGACGCCACGTCGCGGGTGCGCTGCGCCATACTGGCGTAAGAGACCGACTGTGGCGCCTGCAGCGTGCCCTGAATGATGCCGTTGTCCTGCTGCGGGAAGAAGCCCTTCGGAATCACCACCCACAGCAGCACCGTCAGCAGCAGTGTGCCAAGCGCCACCGACAGCGTCAGCCACGGGTGGCGCAGCACGCGCGTCAGCCAGCGGCCATAGCCGGCAATCACCTTATCGAACATCGCCTCGCTGGCGCGGGAGAAGCGGTTCTGCCTGCGCAGCGATTCGGCGCTCAGCATGCGCGCGCACATCATCGGCGTCAGCGTCAGCGAGACCACCGCCGAGATCAGAATCGCCACCGCCAGCGTCACGGCGAACTCGCGGAACAAACGGCCAATCACGTCGCCCATAAACAGCAGCGGAATCAGCACCGCGATCAGCGAGAAGGTGAGGGAGATGATGGTGAAACCAATCTCACCGGCACCTTTCAGCGCGGCGGTCATCGGCTTTTCGCCTTTTTCGATGTAGCGCGAGATGTTCTCGATTACCACGATGGCGTCATCGACCACAAAGCCGGTGGCGATGGTCAGCGCCATCAGCGTCAGGTTATTGATCGAAAAGCCAAGGAAATACATGGCGGCGAAGGTGCCGACCAGCGACAGCGGCACCGCGACCGCCGGAATAATGGTGGCCGGGACGTTGCGCAGAAACAGATAGATGATCATCACCACCAGCCCGATGGCCAGCATCAGCTCATGCTGGGTATCCGCTACCGAGGCGCGAATGTTGGTGGTGCGATCGGTGAGCAGTTTGACGTCAACCGACTTCGGCAGCGTGGCGGTCAGCGACGGCAGCAGCGCGCGGATGCTGTCAGCGGTAGCGATAATATTGGCGCCCGGCTGGCGCTGCACGTTCAGCACAATCGCCGGCTGACGGTTGGCCCAGGCGCCCAGCCAGCTGTTTTCTGCGCCCTGTTCAACCGTGGCGACGTCGCCCAGCCGCACCGGCGCGCCGTTGCTGTAGCTGACGATCAGCTTGCGGTAATCCTCCGCGGAGGTCATCTGGTCATTGGCTGACAGCGTGATGGAGCGCGTTGGGCCATCAAGACTGCCTTTCGCCGAATTGACGTTGGCGTTGCTGATGGCGGTGCGCACCGTCTCGCTGGTAAGGCCGAGGGCCGCCAGCGCCTGAGCGTTCATCTTCACCCGCACTGCCGGGCGCTGGCCGCCGGAGAGCGTGACCAGACCGACGCCGGAGACCTGGGAAATCTTCTGCGCCACCCGCGTCTCCACCATGTCCTGCACCTGCGTCAGCGGCATGCTGGTGGTGGTAACGGCCAGCGTCATGATTGGCGGATCGGCCGGATTCACTTTGCTGTACACCGGCGGATTTGGCAGATCGTTAGGCAGCAGGTTAGTGGCAGAGTTGATCGCCGCCTGCACTTCCTGTTCGGCAACGTCGAGCGCCAGCGTCAGCTGGAACTGCAGCGTAATCACCGAGGCACCGCCGGAGCTTTGCGACGCCATTTGCTTCAGACCGGACATCTGCCCGAACTGGCGCTCGAGCGGCGCGGTAATCGACGAGGTCACCACATCCGGGCTGGCGCCGGGATAGAGCGTGACGACCTGAATGGTCGGGTAATCGACTTCCGGCAGCGCGGAAACTGGCAGGAAGCGATAGCCCAGCACGCCGGCCAGCAAAATCGCGATCATCAGCAGCGTGGTGGCCACCGGGCGCAGAATAAACTGGCGTGACGGGCCGCCGCTGGCGTCGGGAGGCATCACCTGCATTATTGACGTTCTCCGCGAGCCGGTTGCGCCGCGCGCGTGCTGTGCGTGGCGGTACTCTGTGCGGCGACAATTTCCACCGTGGCGCCTTCGGTCAGACGGTCGAGACCGTCAGTGACCACGCGCTGACCGGCCTGCAGCCCGGCATCAATCACCACTTTCTGGCTATCCTGCAGCCCGGCGGTGACGCGTTTCTTACTCACTTTGTTATCGCTGTTCACCACCCAGACAAAGTGGCCGTCGTTGCTCATCTGCAGCGCGGCGGTCGGGATCACCACCGCGTTTTGCAGCGTATCGACCTTCAGCCGGGCATTAACAAACTGATTGGGAAACAGGGCGTCGTCCTGATTGCTGAAGCGCGCCTTGAGTTTAATGGTGCCGGTGGTGACATCGATCTGGTTATCAATGCTCAGCAGCGCACCCGTGGTCAGCAGGGTTTTATTGCTGCGATCCCAGGCTTCAACCGGCAGCGGCTGGCCGCTTTTCTGGGCTTTCAGGATCTGGCTGATATTGTTCTCGGCAACGCTGAACACCACGTCAATCGGGTGCGTCTGGGTGATCACCACCAGACCATTGGTATCGCCGGCGGTAATGTAGTTGCCGACATCCACCTGCTTCAGCCCGACGCGTCCGGCAATCGGCGCGGTGATGCGGCTGTAGGTCAGATTGAGCTGCGCGCTGGCCACATTGCCTTCGTCGGCTTTGATGGTGCCGAGGGTTTCACTGACCAGCGAGCGCTGGGTATCCAGCTCCTGCTGCGACACCAGCGAGGTTTTCGCCAGCTTTTCATAACGGCTGAGGTCGCGGCGCGCGTTAGCCAGCGTCGCCTGATCTTTGGCCAGCTGGCCCTGCGCCTGGGTGAGCGCTACCTGCCATGGGCGGGGATCGATTTCTGCCAGCAGCGCGCCGGCCTCCACCTGCTGACCTTCCGTGAAGTGCAGCGCCATCAGCTGGCCATCGACCCGACTGCGCACCGTAACGGTATTGGCCGCGGTGACGGTGCCAAGTCCGCTGAGGTAATAGGGCACGCTTTCGGTGGTCGCCGTTGCGGCCTGCACCGGTGCCAGCGGACGGCGTCCGCCGCTGTTGTTGCCACCGCGTCCGTGATGCGGCTGACCATCAGCCTGGTTAGCCTGTGCTGGCTCGGCCGGATGCTGCCACCAGTAGTAAGCGCCCGCCAGCGCAGCCAGTACCACCACGCTAATCAGGCCTGTTTTTAATCGTTTGTTCATTGCTCTGTGTGCTCTCCGGCGGTTTCGTTTTCCCCACATGCGCGCGCAAACGAACCGCGGCGCAAACGAAATGATTGTAGTCGCCCGGGCCGGGCAAAAATTGAAGGAATTAAGAATATCGCCCCGGGCACGCTAAGTATTCATATTCAGTAAATATTTTGGCAGCAATACGCATAAGCGTGACTTTTTCCTTTGCTAAGCTGAATGACAGACCAGTCTCGTTTCACTAAGGAGGATCACATGCGTCAACACAAAACCCGTCAGCTGGGCGACAGCGGTATCAGCGTGCCGCTGCTGACGTTTGGCGGCAACGTTTTTGGCTGGACCGTCGATGAAAAAACCTCGTTTTCACTGCTCGACGCGCTGGTGGAAAAGGGGCTGTTCTTCATTGATACCGCAGACGTTTACTCACGCTGGGCGCCGGGCAACGCCGGCGGTGAATCGGAAACCATCATCGGTAAATGGCTGAAAAAAAGCGGTAAGCGCGACAGTATCGTGCTCGCCACCAAGGTAGGCATGGAGCTGACGCCGGAGAAAACCGGGCTGAAACCGGCCTATATCCGCCAGGCCGTGGAAGATTCGCTGCGCCGCCTGCAGACGGATGTCATCGATCTCTACCAGGCGCACCGTGATGACGACAGCACGCCGCTGGTGGAGACGCTGAAAGCCTTCGACTCGCTGATCAAAGAGGGGAAAGTGCGGGCAATCGGTGCGTCCAACTACAGCGCGCAGCGCCTGCAGGAAGCGCTCGACATCAGTAAGCAGGAGGGACTGGCGCGCTATGAAACCCTGCAGCCGGAGTACAACCTGTACGATCGCCAGGAGTATGAAAGCGGACTGGAGCAGGTGGCGGTGAAAAACGGTCTCGGCGTGATTAACTACTACTCGCTGGCCAGCGGTTTCCTGAGCGGGAAATACAAAAAGCCGGAAGACGCCAGCAAAAGCGCGCGCGGCCAGGGCATTGTAGAAAAATACCTCAACGATCGCGGTAAGCGCATCATTGAAGCGCTGGAAGATGTCGCGGCCTCGCACGACGCCTCGGCTACACAGGTGGCGCTGGCGTGGCAGATTGCGCGACCGAGCATCACGGCACCGATTGTCAGTGCCACCTCGCTGCAGCAGCTGGATGAGCTGGTGAAAGCCACTGAGCTGGAGCTCAGCAAGCAGGAGATTGAAGAGCTGGCCAGCGCCAGCAAGCCGTAACGCGAAGCGGGACGCTGCGGCGTCCCGTCACGTAATAATTTTTTCGCCACGCAAAAAATGCCTTTTTCCCCCAGAAGATATCCATTCATCGATCGCTGTCACAATTGCGTTAAGTCACTGTCACCTTTGCACTCACTGCGCACAGATTTGCAAAAATTGACATAACCTCAGCATTATTCTCTGCCCGTTCCTCTCCGGAAATTCACAGAAGAATAATCATCATGAACAGAAAAAAAGCAGTGCAGCATATGCCTCGCCTGGCAGCGGGCACCCTGATGTTTGCTATGTTGAGTGCGTCGGCGGTGGCAGCCGATGCGTTCAGCTACGATTCCCCCTATATGTTTGGCGACTGGGGCGGTAACCGAACGCAGCTGGAAAACGACGGCGTGAAGTTCGACGTTAACTACACCATGGAGAGTGCCTCGAACCTGGGCGGCGGTGCCGATACCAACACCTCGATGCGCTACAGCGATCAGTGGGCGTTTGGCCTGAATCTTGACCTGCAAAAACTGCTCGACTGGCAGGATGCGCAGTTCCAGATGACCATTACCGACCGTAACGGTCGCAATATCTCCGATCAGGTGGCAGACCGCCGTACCGGCATGCTGTCATCGGTGCAGGAAGTGTACGGACGTGGCCAGACCTGGCGTCTGACGCAGTTCTGGCTCAGCAAAGGGCTGTTTGATAACACCGTCAACCTGAAAGCCGGTCGCGTCACCGTCGGGGAAGATTTCGACAACTTCGACAGCAAGTTCCAGAACCTCGCATTCGGCAGCGGCCAGGCGGGTAACTGGCGCGGCGACCGCTGGTTTAACTGGCCGGTTTCCCAGTGGGGCGGCCGCGTGAAGGTTAACTTCACGCCGGAAGTGTTCTTCCAGGTGGGCTTCTACAACCAGAACAGTGCCAACTACGATCGCGGTGACGGTTTCCGTCTGGACACCAGCAACTCCGAAGGCAATCTGGTGCCGGTGGAACTGGGCTGGAAACCGACCTTCGGGCCGGCCAACCTGCCGGGTAACTACCGCATTGGTTACTACTACTCGTCTGCCAACGGCGATAACTACGGCAGCTGGCGCGATGGCGCTTATCAGAGCAAGGATCACGCCTACGGCGGCTACGTGCTGTTACAGCAGCAGCTGACCGCGCAGGGCGGCGATGCCAGCCGGGGTCTGGGCGTGACGGTGCAGGCGGTGATGAACGATCACAAAACCTCGAAAACCGACAACTATCAGTCGATCAGCTTTACCTGGAAAGGGCCGTTTGATGCGCGTCCGCAGGATGAGATTGGCGTCGGCGCGGCGCGTATTCACGTCAACAGCGCGTATACCCGTTCGCTGCGTCAGCAGAATGATGCCAACGGCGAAACTGATTTCGACAGCCCAACCTATCTGCCGATTCAGGATGGTTCCGAGTACAACTACGAGGTTTATTACAATGCGCAGCTGACCAAATGGCTGCAGCTGCGTCCAAACCTGCAATACGTGGTGGCACCGGGTGCGGTGAGCGAAGTGAAAGATGCGTTTGTGGGTGGGATCAGTGCGAACGTGAATTTCTAATCTGGCAGAATGTGTGACTTTTTCCTCTCCCTTTGGGAGAGGGCAGGGTGAGGGGAAAATCGCACGGAGCTGTCTGGCCCTCACCCTAACCCTCTCCCGCAAGCGGGAGAGGGAATTATCTGAACATCACTTCGGCCCAGCGCGCCAGGCCGGCGGTGACCGAGCCGAAATCATCGCCGCTGGCGATGGGCGTGTCGGGCAGTGCCTGCTGCAGCGCGGCGCGCAGGATCGGCGAACGGGCGCTACCGCCGGTGAGGTAAATCACCTCCGGACGGGTGTCACAACTGGCCAGCGCCAGCTGCACCTGCTCAAGAATGCGCGCCAGCGGCTGGTTGATCGCCTCTTCCAGCTGCGCGGCACTGATCTCCACCTGCAGCGTTTGCGCAATAAACGCCAGCGAGGCCGCGGTCTCGCGCTGATCGGAGAGCGCAATCTTGCTCTCTTCCGCCGCGCGCACCAGCCGGTAGCTCAGCTTCTGCTGCCATACTTTCAGCAGATGCGCGACTTTATCGCCCTGTTCGGCATCACGCACCAGATCGCGCAGCAGCTTGCCGCTGGCGGCCGAGTAGAAGTCGCTTTGTGCCGGCACATCGTTAACCGCCACCGCGTTCCACCACGGCAGGGCGGGCAGGGCAGTGCCCTTCAGCGTGTTACCGCCCAGACCGAGCAGCGGCATCAGCGTTTTGAACGCCAGCATAATATCGAGATCGTTACCGCCGACGCGGCAGCCGCTGTGGCCAAGCAGGCTGGCACGGCGATCGGACTGATTACACCACTGCGGACCCATCAGCAGCATAGAGCAGTCGGTGGTTCCGCCGCCGATATCCACTACCAGCACGCGTGTCTCCTGCTGCAGCGTGGCTTCAAACTCCAGACCGGCGGCAACCGGCTCGAACTGAAACTCGACGTCGCGGAACCCGGCACGCTGTGCAGCACGCAGCAGAATGCCCTGCGCCTGTTGGTTGGCGTCTTCACCGCCCAGCCCCTGGAAGTTGATTGGCCGGCCAATCACGGCCTGATCAATCGGTTGATCGAGCTGGGTTTCACCCTGCTGGCGAATGTGCAGCATCATGGCGCACACCAGATCTTCAAAGAAGGCGATCTGCTGGGGCTTCAGGCCGCTGGCGCCGAGGAACGACTTCGGCGATTTGACGAACCACACCTCTTCCGGATCGACCATATAGTGCTGCAGCGCGGTCAGACCAAACTGCACGCTGGCGGGCGTTACCTCGATATCCTCTTCGCGGTTATAACGCAGCGCGCGCTGCAGCAGCGCGGTGCTTTCGCTGTCTGGCGTGCGGACCTGATGGTGGCGGTGCAGCCATTCACTGATGGCTTCGCGCGTGGGCGCGCAAATCATGGAGGGAAGCAGGCGCTGACCGTTTTCCAGGGTCAGTAACCGCGGTGTGCCGCTATCCGTTACCGCGATGGAACAGTTAGCCGTGCCGTAGTCGAATCCGATAAACATTGTATCCCCCATGCCAGAAAAAAGGGGGCGACTTTAGCGCAGCCAACGCGGGCTGGCAATGGGCAGCGCCGCAGTTTATCCCTGAACTTCCTGGTAAACCTGATACTGGCCGCGCCCGGCGTGTTTGGCGCTGTAACAGGCGACATCGGCCTGCGACATCACCACATTGCTGATGCAGTTATGCTGATCGATTTGCGTGATACCTGCGCTGGCACCGACGTGATACGGCCGGTCCTGCCAGATAAAGGTAAAGTCATGCACCGCGCTGACGATGCCCTGCACCACCTCGCGCACCTGGTCAACATTGCTGTAGGGCAGCAGCAGGCCAAATTCGTCACCGCCGAGGCGCGCCAGCACATCGCTATTGCGCAGGTGCTGTTGCATGAGATCGGCCAGTGCGCGCAGCAGCGCATCGCCAGCGGCATGGCCGGCGGTATCGTTGACCGCTTTAAACTTATCCAGATCGATAAACACCAGCACGTGCTCGCTGTGATGCGCGGCGGCGTCATTCACCAGTCGCTTCAGCTGCTGTTCAAAGCTGTGACGGTTCGGCAAACGCGTCAGCATATCGTGAGAGGCGCTGTAGCTCAGGCGTTTCATCATGCGGCGCGACTCGCTGACGTCATGAATGACCATTACGGCACCAATGTCGCTGCCGGTCAGGGTTTTCAGCGGCGTGATGCTGTAGTGAATCTCGACCTGGGCACCATCCGGGGTATGCAACACCAGCTCTTCTTCCAGGTCCGGTGTGGTTTTGCTGGCGGGCAGGCTGCACAGCAACAGATTCTCCACGCGCGGCCCCTGCGCGCCACGCGTAATCGTCAGCAGTTCGCTCAGCGCCACGCCAGCCGCTTTCGCCTGCGGCCAGCCGCTCAGCGTCTCGGCCACCGGATTCATGAAGGTCACGCGCATCTCATCGTCAGTACAAATCACCGCTTCACCAATCGAGTCGAGGGTGATGGCCATGCGTTCCTTCTCCTGGAACAGCGCTTCATTCAGCGTGCGCAGCGAGGTGATGTCCTGACAAATGCCCAGCATGCGTTCGATCTGCCCATCCTTGCTGATGATGCTATTGGCCTCGGAGCGCACGTAGCGCACGCCCTGCGGCAGATTGATGCGGTACTCCAGCTGGAAGGCGCTGCGGCGTTCAATCGCCTGCTGAATGGTGAGCGCGGCCGCTTCACGTTCCTGAACATCGACCAGATGCAGCCACAGGTCGTAGCTCGGCACCCGGTGCGGCTCCAGCGCAAATAACTCGTACATGCGCTTGTCCCATAACATCTCGCCGTTTAGCAGGTTCCACTCCCACACGCCGATGCCGCCCGCTTCGTTGGCCAGCGTGATGCGCTCCATCAGCCGCTGGTTGACCTGCTCGCTCTGCTTCAGCTCGGAGATATCCACAATCTGCGCGATAAAGTAGAGCGGTTGCAGCCGCGCATCACGCACCATTGAGACCGTGAGGCGCGCCCAGACGATCTCGCCATCTTTGCGGAAATAGCGCTTCTCCAGGGTATAGGTCAGGATCTCACCGGCGATCAGCCGCTCCAGCTGCTGCAGGTCGCTGTTGAGATCGTCCGGATGGGTGATCTGCTGGAAGGTGAGTTTTTTCAGCTCTTCCGCCGCGAAGCCCAGCGTGCGGCACAGCGACTGGTTGACCTGCTGCCAGCCGCCTTCCGGCGATACCAGCGCCATGCCGATGGCGGAATACTCCATGGCGTTGCGGAAGCGGGTTTCGCTTTCGCTGATGTGGTGCTTTTCACGCTGGAAGGCATCCATCACCAGCGACATCACGTGGCTCGGCAGCAGCACCAGCAGAAACGGCAGCCAGGTGCTGACCTGGCCGAGCAGCAGATCGTTGCGCGCCAGGTTGACCCAGTCGAGCGCCAGCAGCAGCGAGATAAAGCTGGCGTTGAGGAAAAACAGCAGAAAGGCTTCGAATTTGGGCAGGCGCACCGCGCACCAGAACAGAATCACCACGATAAAGGTAAACGGCCACGGCAGGAAGCGCAGCGCCAGATAGCTGGCCAGCAGCGTGACCATCAGCGTGAGCAGCGTCTCCAGCTGACGTTCCGGCGTGATCAGCTGGCGCAGCGGTTTATCAGGCCACAGCAGCAGCACCGGACCGAAGGCCAACACGCCAATCACTTCGGAGATCACCCATGTGGAGAAAAACGGCAACGAGGCGTGGCCGTCAACGTGCAGCATCCATAGCGCCACGACGCCGCCCAGCAGCGGCGCGATTAGGCCCGCAGCCAGCGCAAAGCGTATCCAGTCGGCCAGTGAGTTGAGCGGGGCTTTGCGGTCGAGCAGCGCGCGCAGCATCAGCCCGCCGAGGATGGCCTGCACCATATTAAGGATGGCGAATTTGACATTGCTCAGGGCCGGGCCGATCACCAGCAGATTGGCCAGCGCCGTGCCGAGCACGCAGCTGGCCAGCAGCAGCGGTACCTGTCGCGAGGGGGCGCGGAACACCACGACGGTCATTAACGCGGTGGAGTACCAGAGCGGGGAAATGCGGCCGCTGACAACAATCAGTTCCAGACAGAACAGCGTAAGTAAAAATGCCAGCGCGCAAAGCAGCAGGGCGCTGAGCCACTTTTTTTGCGGATTATCCTGCGAGGTTGTTATCTCAAGAGTCATGCACGAATCCAGCAGCGCGCATTGATTACTCGAAGAAAAATGCGCCAGTCAATCTCTTAATCCATGCTAGCACATCTGTCAGATATCTTTGTGCGGAAATGTTTTTTTGCGGCCTGCATCCAGGTGCGCATAAATGCGCACCCGACAAAAACGGTGAAATCTGCTGGCAGTATCGCGCCTGTTGGATCTGCAGGGATTCAGGTAAGGACACGACAAATTGCACGATTTGTAGCGGCGCGATTTATCGCGCAATAAATTGCGCCGCTACCGTATGTGCAATCATTTGTGAAACGTGTTCAAAACGTAATGGACAGACCTTACACCCTTTACCGCGCAACGCACTCAGCGAAACAAATCGGCGCGGGTGAAGGGCTTTTCCAGCCCGGCGAGGTCAGCGGAAAAACGCTCGAGGAACTGCTGGGTGGTGGCGACGCGGCCGTGGCCCATCAGCAACAGCGGAATCAGAAATGCCACTGCCACCTGCACCACGCTAAAACCCTTCAGCGCGGTGCGACGCTGGCTCAGCAGGAACGCGCTGCTCAGGGTAAAGCCCAGCATCAGTCCGGCCAGCACTTCACTCACCGAGTGCGCATGGATCACCAGGCGCGATAATCCCACCATCAGCGGAATCAGATAGCCGATACCGATGGTCAGGGCGCGCCAGAACGTAGGCCAGCGGCCGGAAATCAGCCACATCATCACCGGCCACAGCGTCGCTGACATCGCGCTATGGCCGCTGAAACCAGTAAAGTTGTAGCGCGCGCTGCCAATGCCGAAGCCGAGAAACATAATCTTCGAGATGCTGACCAGCAGGCCCGCCAGGCCAAACGCCAGCAGCCAGTACCAGACGGTGCGACGGTTATCGCTTTTCCACGGCAGCACCAGTGCGATGATCACCGCAGTGGGGATCAGCAACATACTGTCGCCGAAATAGGTCAGGGTTCTCCAGCTCATACTTTTCCTTGCAACGACTATCGGGCTCCCGCCAGTCACACGGCGGGCAGAGAAACAGTGTATCGATTAAGCCGCTGGCTGCAAAACGGGATAGTCTGAAAAGGCGGCGCGCCGGTTTTCACTGGCATCAACCCGGTGAAATCCCTATAATTGCCGCCAACTAACCCTCTCAATCGGCCTGTTTTTGTGCAGACAGAAACCGGCTCCAGTTATCAGGTCTTAAAAAAGTATGACTGACAAGTCTCATCAGTGCGTGATCGTTGGCATTGCAGGTGCATCCGCATCCGGAAAAAGTCTTATTGCCAGCACGCTCTATCGTGAAATCCGTGACCAGGTCGGTGACGAGCATATCGGTGTGATCCCCGAAGATGCCTACTATAAAGATCAAAGCCACCTCACCATGGAAGAGAGGGTGAAAACCAACTACGACCATCCGAGCGCGATGGACCACGATTTGCTGCTGCAGCATCTGCGCGCGCTGAAGGCTGGCGAAGATATCGACCTGCCGGTTTACAGCTACGTTGAGCACACCCGCACCGACGAGTGTATTCACCTGAAGCCGAAGAAAGTGATTATTCTGGAAGGGATTCTGCTGCTGACCGATGCACGGCTGCGCCAGGAGCTTAACTTCTCGATCTTCGTTGATACCCCGCTGGATATCTGCCTGATGCGCCGTATGAAGCGCGACGTCAACGAGCGCGGGCGCTCGATGGACTCGGTGATGAGCCAGTACCAAAAGACCGTGCGCCCGATGTTCCTGCAGTTTATTGAGCCTTCCAAGCAGTATGCCGACATCATTGTGCCGCGTGGTGGTAAAAACCGCATCGCCATTGATATCCTCAAGGCCAAAATTAACCAGTATCTTTGACGACGCCTGTCCGGTTCAGCAGGACCGGAACGGGACACCGTGCGTCCGGATGGACGTGACGCGAACGGTTTGTCACAACCTGACCACCTTTCGCTACACTTAAATCATGGAGTTTCTGCGATGAGATTATGCGATCGCGATATTGAAAGCTGGCTGGACAGCGGCAAGCTGGCCATCGATCCCCGTCCGCCGGTTGAGCGCATCAACGGTGCTACCGTGGATGTGCGCCTCGGTAACCAGTTCCGAACCTTTAGCGGCCACACCGCACCGTTTATAGATTTGAGTGGTCCAAAGCATGAAGTGAGCGCGGCGCTGGATCGCGTGATGAGCGATGAGATTGTGCTGCCGGAAGGCGAAGCGTTCTTTCTGCATCCGGGTGAACTGGCGCTGGCGGTGACGCTGGAATCCGTCACCATTCCCGACGATCTGGTGGGCTGGCTGGATGGCCGCTCGTCACTGGCGCGCCTCGGGCTGATGGTGCACGTTACCGCGCACCGTATCGATCCGGGCTGGCAGGGCCGTATCGTGCTGGAGTTTTACAACTCCGGTAAGCTGCCGCTGGCGCTGCGTCCCGGCATGCTGATTGGCGCACTGAGCTTTGAACCGCTGTCCGGGCCGGCGGCGCGTCCTTACAATCGCCGCGAAGACGCCAAATATCGCGGGCAGCAGGGCGCTGACGCCAGCCGTATTGATAAAGACTAACGTTTCTCCTGGAGTGATTTCGCGCCAGCGGCCTGAAATCTGACGGTGATGAGGATGCAATGAGAAGACTGATAACCACGCTGGCCATCCTGTTAGTGGTGGTCGTAGCGGGCATGACGGCACTGGTATTGCTGGTCAATCCCAACGACTTTCGTACCTATATGGTACAGCAGGTAAAACAGCGCAGTGGTTATCAGCTTGAAGTGAGCGGCGACCTGCGCTGGCACGTCTGGCCGCAGCTCAGCATTCTGGCGGGCCGCATGAGCCTGACCGCGCCCGGCGCCAGCCAGCCGATGGTGACCGCTGACAATATGCGTCTGGACGTCAATCTGTGGCCGCTGCTGTCGCATCAGCTGAGCGTCAGTCAGGTGATGCTGAAAAACGCGATTATTCGCGCTACGCCGGACAGCGCGGTGCAGAAACCGCAGGGCGCGCCGATTGAGCCGGGCGACAGTGAACCGGCCATCGCAGCCAGCAATGGCTGGACCTTTAACATCAGTAAACTGCGCATTGCCGATAGCCTGCTCATCTGGCAGCAGCCGGGCGGTGACGAGTACAACTTCCGCGATCTCAACCTCAATCTGAATCAGGACGATAACCGGCAGGCCAGCGTTGAGCTGGCGACACGCGTGTCCCGCAATCAGCGTAATCTCAGCCTGAACCTGAAAGGGCAGATGGACGTGGCGCACTATCCGCACCGTATCAGCGGCCAGCTGGATGAGCTGGATTACACGCTGGACGGCGCGAACCTGCCGCCGCAGGGCATTAAAGGGACGCTGAGCGGGCAGGCGCAGTGGGATGGCGACCAGCAGCAGTTTGCGCTGAACAAGCTGCAGTTAACCGCGAACGACAGCGCCCTCGACGGCAGCGCTGAGGGCCGGCTGGCCCTGCCGCAGCAGCTCAACCTCGCGCTGCACGCGACCTCGCTCAATCTGGATAACCTGATGGCCAGCGCGCCCGCCAGCGATAACAGCACCACGCAGCAGGCTAACGTGATGCGCACGCCGGTGATCGCTGAGCCGCGCGCGCACAATAATGCCGACTCGCCGCTCAACAGCATGGATTTACAGCTGACGCTCGAAGCTGACAGCAGCGTGTGGCGCGGTCTGACGCTCAGCAATCTGCAAATTGACGCCCGCAATCAGCGCGGGCTGCTGACGCTCAACAAGCTGCAGGGCAAATTTGGTGACGGCCACTTTTCCATTCCCGGCTCGGTGGATATCCGTCAGCCGGTCACGCAGGTGGCGTTTCAGCCGGAGCTGAGCAGCATTGCCATTGCGCCGCTGCTTAAAGCGCTGGAACTGCCAGCTTCGCTGCAGGGCACGGTCTCGCTCAAGGGCGACATCAGCGGTGCCGGGCTGAGCGTGGCGGAGGCGAAACAGAACTGGCAGGGCAATGCAGAACTGGAAGCGACTAATCTGCAGCTGGCGCAGCTGAATTTACAGCAGATGGTGCGCCGCGCCGTGGCGCGCGTCAGCAATCGCGTCAGTAACGATCAGCCGGATGATCAGGGAATTGAACAGTTAAGCGGGCGCATCAGCCTGAAGCAGGGCAACGTCACGCTGCCGGATCTGCAGGGCGGCAGCAGCCGGCTGGCGCTGCAAACCCACGGCAACGTGGATGTGGTGAAGCAGCAGCTGGATGTCACCAT
Organism: Pantoea sp. Pa-EAmG; assembly: GCF_030024295.1. Lineage (NCBI taxonomy): Bacteria > Pseudomonadati > Pseudomonadota > Gammaproteobacteria > Enterobacterales > Erwiniaceae > Pantoea > Pantoea sp. Pa-EAmG. The sequence continues at coordinate 4,384 of NZ_JASEWO010000039.1, read as the reverse complement.
TAATATGATTCTGCGCGGCTGGCAGGGCGACGACCGGCTGGCGAAAGTCCTCAACGGCCAGCCGATTCCGCTGCGCATGTACGGTAACTGGAACAACCTGCAGTATTCGCTGCCAGTGGATGATGTGGTGCGCCAGCAGTTGCAGGGCGAAGCCAAAACGCGCCTTAATCAGTGGCTGGATAGTCAGAAGTCTGCACCGCGGCAATAAAGCCCGATGCCGGTGCGCATGAATGCGCACCCTACAAAAACCGATGCTTTCCGTGTAGGGTCGCCATTTATGGCGACCAGCTAAGCAACACGCGATAAATCACGCCCCGGCACCGGGTTAAATAAACGGTGCGGGCGCGACCGGCACAATCTCGACTTTTTGCACCCGATGGTTCTCCACCTGCAGGGTGCGCAGCAGATAATCCCCGACGCGCAACTCCTCACCTTCGGCCGGCACGTGCTGCAGGCTATCCATCAGCAATCCCGCCAGCGTATGGTAATTGCGCCTCTCGTCGAGCGGCAGCGCCACATACAGCGCTAAATCTTCCAGCGGCATATGGCCGTTGGCGATCCAGCCGCCATGTTCCGCAGGCTGAATATCGTAACGGGCATCAATCTCTTCCCCTTCATTGGGCAGGTTGCCGGCGATGGTCTCCATCACGTCGCTCAGCGTTACCACGCCTTCCACCGAACCAAACTCATCCACCACAAAGGCAAAATGGGTGCGCGCATGGCGAAACTGCTCCAGCGCCTGCAGCAGGGTGACGCGCTCGGGAAATACCAGCGGCTGGCGGATCAGCGCACGCAAATCCAGCGATTTACTGTGCAGCGACTGATGCAGCAGATCGATCACATGCACCACGCCCAGCGGCTCCCGTCCCTGTTCGGTGATCAGCAGGCGCGTATGCTGGTTGCGGTCGAGTTTATCCATGATCGACTGCGGGTCTTCGCTCAGATCGATGTGCTCGACGTCATGGCGTGACGTCATGATGCTGTTGATTTGGCGTTGACCCAGGCCCAGCACGCGCATGATCATGCGCCGCTCCTGACGGTTAAACAGCGCTGCGCCCTGGTTATCGCTCAGCAGCGATGCCGTGTCGGCATCCAGATCGGCGCGCTGCGCTTCACCGCGCAGAATGCGCAACACGGCTTCGGCAGTGCGCTGGCGCAGCGGTCGTCCGGCGGTAAGAAAACGGCGGCGATTAAACAGCGCCAGCTGGTTAAAGATCTCAATCACAATCGAGAAGCCAATGGCCGCGTACAGATAGCCTTTGGGGATGACGAAGCCGAAACCCTCTGCCACCAGACTAAAGCCGATCATCAGCAGAAAGCTCAGGCAGAGAATCACAATGGTAGGATGGCCGTTAACGAAGCGCGTCAGCGGCTTGCTGGCCAGCAGCATTAACAGGATGGCGATGGTCACGGCGATCATCATCACCGGCAGGTCGTTGACCATACCGACGGCGGTAATGACGGCATCAAGTGAAAAGATGGCGTCCAGCACCACGATTTGCGCCACCACCGGCCAGAATTTAGCACCGCTGTTATTTTGACCCGATTCCTCGTCGCTGCCCTCCAGCCGGGCGTTCAGTTCGGTGGTGGCTTTAAACAACAGGAAGATACCGCCGCCCAGCAGCAGCAGGTCGCGTGCGCTGAAGCTGTGCTGGAGGAGGGTGAACAGCGGTTGGGTCAGCGTAACCAGCCACGACAGCGACGCCAGCAGCACCAGCCGTGATACCAGCGCCAGCAGCAGGCCGAACACCCGCGCGCGGTCGCGCAGCGTCGGCGGCAGCTTCTCCACCAGGATGGCAATGAAAACCAGGTTATCAATACCCAGCACCAGCTCAAGAACGATTAGCGTGACTAATCCTGCCCAGAGCGACGGATCGATGATCCACTCCCACATACTTTCATCACCATAATGTCTAAAAATGAGCTTAGTCTGATGATAGTTAATCGTCAGACAGGGTACAAATACGCCCCGGCCGCGCGGATGTCGCGGGCTGGCGGCTTATTAGGATTAATCTTACCTTGTTCAGCCGGGCGATAAGTGAAAAGTATGGATAAACATCCTGTGTGGATGAAGACCACTATTTATTCTTATCCAGCGGCAAAAGCGTACATTTTTAATGCGACTAATCTGAAGGCGGGTATCGAATTATTCTGAATTTTGGCGTGAAATTGCCTGGCGGGGCTGGCATCAATACTTATGGCTGGTAGTCTTTTTCCTAAAATAGTGCAGGGAACACGGGGCCTACTTGTAAACAAGCCAGTAATAACTAGTATAGCAACGTGTTAGTAAATGTCTGCGCCAATGTTGTTAATAGCGCGCTGTTTAGCTTCTTAATGTTGTGAATTGTGATCGTGCACGGGTTAAGGCGGGTATTTCCCGGCGTGGCGACAAAGCGCGGACAAAAAATAGGGTGTTGTAAGCGGTATTGGCAGCGACAGCCAAGGGCGGTAGCGTGCCTGACGTGGTTTTCACAGGTTAAGAATTGTCTGGCCTTGCGGCAAAAGGAAGTCAGACTAATCTGTTGGTATTTATCACAATTTTCTTGCTTAACTGGAAAGAGAATTGGCCTAAATGCCGGGGAGTTCGCCGCAGTTTGTCTCGCTGGTTTAGTTAGTGCATCGCTCATTAATTACTCAGGCTTAGGCGTTAGGGATTAAGGGAAATAAAATAAAAGAGTCAAATATGCGCGATAATGAATTTACATATAAAAGTCTCCTCACTAAAATTTTACTGGCGTGCTCGGATTTAATTTGTTTCAACGCGGCATTGTTTATTGCACTGGCGTTGATTAATTCGTTCACTAACTCTCCACTGGCAGATATTTCTGAAAAATACCTGAATTTAAAAGTTGCCACCCACGTCTGTCTTTCGGTTATTTGTACCGGCTGGTTCTGGGTTCGCCTGCGTCATTATACCTATCGCAAGCCGTTCTGGTTCGAGTTGAAAGAGATCTTTCGTACCATTCTTATTTTCTCTGTCATCGATTTGTCAATTTCGGCGTTATCGCAATGGCAGATGTCACGCTTTGTTTGGGTCATTACCTGGATTCTGGCGTTGATTTTAATTCCGATTGCCCGCGCTATTTCAAAACGCGTGCTTAACCACTTCGGCATGTGGAAAAAACAAACCATCATCATTGGCAGCAGCCGTAATGCCCAGGAAGCCTGGCAGGCACTGCAAAGTGAAGAGGTGATGGGTTTTGATGTGATTGCCTTTTTCGACGTTGATGGCAGTTGCCCGCAGGCCAGCATCTCTGGTGTGCCAGTCCTGCACAACGAGCAAGAGTTATGGCAACTGACGCACAGTGAGACGCAGTTCATTGTGGCAGTGGAGTTTGAACAGAGTCAGCATCGTGACAACTGGCTGAAAATGCTGGCCATGCATAACTGCCGCTCCGTCTCTGTGATTCCAACATTACGCGGCGTACCGCTGTACGGTACCGATATGGCTTACATCTTTAGCCATGAAGTGATGATTCTGCGCGTAAATAACAATCTGGCGAAACGCACTTCGCGCTTCCTGAAACGTGCCTTCGACATTGTTGGCGCACTCGGCATCATCATTGCGCTGTCGCCGGCGCTGCTGGTTCTCGGTTTTATGGTCGGACGCGATGGCGGCCCACCGATTTACGGTCATGAACGTGTTGGTCTTAATGGTCGCAAGTTCAAATGCCTTAAATTCCGCTCGATGGTCATCAACTCGAAAGAGGTGTTGGAAGAAGTGCTGCGTACCGACCCGGTCGCGCGTGCGGAGTGGGACAAAGATTTCAAACTGAAAAACGACCCGCGTATTACCAAAGTTGGCCACTTTATCCGAAAAACCAGTCTGGATGAGCTGCCGCAGCTGTGGAACGTGGTGCGTGGCGACATGAGCCTGGTGGGCCCACGTCCCGTGATTGAAGATGAACTCTGTCGTTATGCCGGTGATGTTGATTATTACCTGATGGCGAAACCAGGCATGACGGGATTGTGGCAAGTCAGTGGTCGTAACGACGTTGACTATGAAACGCGCGTCTATTTCGATTCGTGGTATGTCAAAAACTGGTCGCTGTGGAATGACATTGCGATTCTGTTTAAGACAGTAGGTGTCGTACTAAAACGTGACGGCGCTTATTGATAGAACGTAGGGCAGGGGACGAAATCATTATCCCCGTCTGAAATGCCGGTGTTGGGAGTGCCCATTATCCAGCCTGAATAGAGTGAGGTGTTTCAGTTGTCTGGAGATTCACCCACTTTAATTGATGTCGTCCTAAGGCACGGTGACAACATAAAACCAAGGGAGCAAATGATAATGACCCACAGTTTCAGTGTTTAACCCGTCAGGTTTTATTTTTTATAAGACGCTACACAGCGGCGTTTTCGCCTCTATCAATCATTAACTGAT
>NZ_JASEWO010000432.1:0-466 GCF_030024295.1 Pantoea sp. Pa-EAmG | reverse complement strand
ATCAGAGCAATCTCATTGTCTTTAATATAGATTGCGCGCAATTTGCCATTTTCCTTTATCGCCATGGCGCCACGCGTACTGGAACCGCCATAGGCTTCAATAATAAAGTTATTATCGGGCTTGCCGCTTTCGGCGAATGCGGTATTGCACAGACAGGCTGTGGTAATCAGCAAAGTGACGATGCCAGATAGCGCTCTTTGCATAAAAAATTTCAGCCTTTTGATACTCAAGGTTACATGGAGAATCGGTTGTTTACCGTAAGCGAATTACCTTAACAGGGGAGATTGTGGGTCAACAATCCGAAAGCACGGTTGCGGGGTGAAAATTAGGTCAACTCTGAGAAAAAAGCCGCTTACTGAATAAAAGTTATTTAAATTCAATCATGTAAAAACCAGACCTTCTTAATAGCCTCCCTTCGGCCAGAAAATCCCGCATTGACACCGGCTTAAAAGATCATGTTTGCTTC
>NZ_JASEWO010000431.1:0-466 GCF_030024295.1 Pantoea sp. Pa-EAmG | reverse complement strand
AAATTACCCACGTCATCCGTGGTGAAGACCATATCAACAACACGCCGCGTCAGATCAACATCCTGAAAGCGCTGAACGCGCCGGTGCCGGTTTACGCGCACGTGTCGATGATCAACGGTGACGACGGCAAAAAGCTGTCTAAACGTCACGGTGCGGTAAGCGTCATGCAGTACCGCGATGATGGCTACCTGCCTGAGGCGCTGCTGAACTATCTGGTGCGTCTGGGCTGGGCTCACGGCGATCAGGAAATCTTTAGCCGCGAAGAGATGATCGATCTGTTCGCGCTGAACTCTGTGAGCAAATCAGCCAGTGCGTTCAATACCGACAAGCTGCTGTGGCTGAACCACCACTACATCAATACTATGCCGCCGGAGTACGGGGCGACCTACCTGCAGTGGCATATCGAGCAGGCAAACATTGATACCCGTACCGGCCCTGAGCTGGCAGACCTGGTCAAACTGCTCGG
>NZ_JASEWO010000239.1:0-5440 GCF_030024295.1 Pantoea sp. Pa-EAmG | reverse complement strand
TAGTGTGGGGCCTCCCCATGCGAGAGTAGGGAACTGCCAGGCATCAATTTAAGACCCCTAATCGGGTCGTGACCTTCCCGGTGACGCGGAAAGGGCGAAACACCTGAAATCAGCGACGGTCTGAAATCAGTACAGAATCGGTGGAGCGGTAGTTCAGTTGGTTAGAATACCTGCCTGTCACGCAGGGGGTCGCGGGTTCGAGCCCCGTCCGTTCCGCCACTTAAATTGAGAAGCCCTGACTGTAAAGTCAGGGCTTTTTCATGTCCGCTAAAAACCTGCCATTGTTGAGTAAAACGCAAAATTCCTCTGCTCATAAGCGGATTTTTCAGCAACAATAAACCTGCCACAATACGCCTCATCGCAACATTCAACGCAATGATGAGGAAAACATGACAATCCCCGCTTTTGGTTTAGGAACATTTCGTCTGCAGGACGATGTTGTTATTCATTCAGTGAAAACCGCACTGGAACTTGGTTACCGCACCATCGATACCGCTCAAATTTATGAAAACGAAGCTGCCGTAGGTCAGGCTATTGCTGAAAGCGGCGTGGCTCGTGATGAGCTGTTTATCACTACTAAAATCTGGATTGAGAATCTCGCCGCCGACAAACTGATCCCCAGCCTGCAGCAGAGCCTGGCGAAACTGCGTACCGACTATGTCGATTTGACGCTGATTCACTGGCCATCGCCGGGTGCAGCGGTATCGGTCAAAGAGAGCATGCAGGCATTGATGGCAGCGAAAGAGGCGGGTTTGACGCGTCAGATTGGTATCTCTAACTTCCCGATTGCCCTGATGAAAGAGGCCATTGCCGCTGTGGGCGCAGAGAACATTGCGACCAACCAGATTGAGCTGCACCCGTTCCTGCAAAATCGCCAGGTCGTGGACTTCGCGAAACAGCAGGGCATTCATATCACTTCATACATGACGCTGGCGTATGGCGAAGCGTTAAAAGAACAGGTGATAATGCAGATTGCGCAGAAACATCAGGCCACACCCGCGCAGGTCGTCCTGGCGTGGGCACTGGCACTGGGTTATGCCGTGATCCCCTCCTCAACCAAACGTGAGAACCTGGCCAGCAATATGGCGGCGCAGGATCTGACACTGGATGCGGACGACATGGCGCAGATCGCCGCGCTGGATCGCCAGCAGCGTCTGGTCAGCCCGGAAGGCCTGGCACCAGACTGGGATTAATTCTCCCATGCATCAGCCCTGCACGCGCCAGGGCTGATCTCTGACCCACTCGCTGAGAAAATCAATAAAGGCCCGCACGCGCTGGCTCACCCCTAAATCGCTGTAATACACCGCATTAAAAGGCATCTCAACCGGTACCGACTGGTGCGCCAGCACCTCAACAAAAGTGCCCGCCGCAATTTCCGCATTCACCATGAAGTCCGACAGACAGGCGATACCCTGATCGTTAAGGCACAGCTGCTTAATCGTCTCTCCGCTGTTTGATGACATCGCCGCGTCAATTTCATACAGATCGCTGCCATTGGCCGACACGGGCCAGCGATTAAGACGAGGCGTCTCGACAAAACCGAGGCACTGATGATGTGCCAGCGCCTCCACCGACGCCGGCGTACCATATTTCGCCAGATAAGCTGGCGTAGCGACCATTTTACGATAGCTGGTGAACAGCAGCCGGGCACGCAGCGTGGAGTCGGTTAAATCCCCGGCACGAATAGCGACATCCACTTTACGATCGATCAGGTTAATAAAGCTTTCAGAGGAAATTAGCGATAGCGTGACCGCCGGATAGCGCTCGCGAAAGGGTTTAATCATCGGCATCAGTAGGTTAAGGATCACCGGTGTAGCCGCGTCGATGCGCAGCACGCCCTGTGGCGCCTGCTGGCGCTCAATCAGCTCATTCTCTGCTGTCGCCATCTCAAGGATCAGCTTCTGCACGCGCCGGAAATAGAGTTCGCCTTCATAAGTCAGCGCCAGCTGACGGGTGGTACGCGTCAGCAGCGACACGCCAAGCTTGTTCTCCAGCTTCTTCACCGTGCGGCTCACCGCCGAATTGGCCATCTGTAACTGCTCCGCTGCACGGCTAAAACTGCCGCTTTCCACCACAGCGATAAAGACTTTTAACTCCTCTGAAGATGCCTTCATTATGCCTCCTCAGGCAAAAGTTTATTGTTACTTTGCTTCTTTTTGTTATTAAAGCACGAGTCGATAATGGCGCCCATCAAAACATTATTGGGAGTCAACCATGCCACTTGCACTCTGGGCGCTGACCATCAGCGCCTTCGCTATCGGAACCACCGAGTTTGTTATCGTCGGGCTGATTCCGACCATCGCTGAACAGCTCAGCATTACGTTACCTTCTGCCGGGATGCTGGTATCCATCTACGCGCTTGGCGTGGCCGTCGGCGCGCCAGTGCTCACCGCCTTAACCGGCAAGCTGCCGCGCAAGCAGTTGCTGATGGGGCTGATGGCGCTGTTTACCGTCGGTAATCTGGTGGCCTGGCTGGCACCCAACTATGAAACGCTGGTGATGGCGCGTCTGCTGACCGGTCTGGCGCACGGTGTTTTCTTCTCCGTCGGCTCAACCATTGCCACCAGCCTGGTAAGCAAAGAGAAAGCTGCCAGTGCGATAGCCATCATGTTTGGCGGCTTAACCGTGGCGCTGGTTACCGGCGTACCGCTTGGCACACTGATTGGTCAGCACTTTGGCTGGCGTGAAAGTTTTCTGGCGGTCTCTCTGCTGGGCGTGATTGCGCTGGTCAGCAGCATGATACTGGTACCGCGCAACATCGCACAGCCGCCTGCCACCTCCCTGGCACAGCAGGCCGCGGTGATGATCAATCCGCGTTTGCTGCTGATCTACGCGATTACCGCGCTGGGCTACGGTGGCATCTTTACCACCTTTACCTTCCTGGCACCGATGATGCAATCGCTGGCCGGTTTCTCGCCGACCGCCGTCAGCGGCGTGCTGCTGGGGTACGGTATTGCAGTGGCGATCGGGAATATCTGGGGCGGCAGGCTGGCCGATCGCCGCGGTGCGGTACCGGCGCTGACGCTGATTTTTATCGCGCTGGCCATTCTGTTAGTGGTATTTCAGTTCACCGCCAGCATGCATTACCCCGCGCTGCTCACGGTGCTGGTGATGGGCGTCTTTGCCTTTGCTAACGTACCCGGCCTGCAGGTTTACGTGGTGCAAAAGGCCGAACACTATGCGCCAGGCGCAGTTGATGTCGCGTCCGGGCTGAATATCGCGGCCTTTAATATTGGCATCGCACTGGGTTCAACCGTCGGCGGTCACATCGTGGAACATTACGGTCTGGCGCAGACGCCATGGGTGGGTGCCGTCATCGTGTTTGCGGCTCTGCTGCTGGTCCGCCTCAGTGGCCAGCTGGATAAGCCGCGTGCGGCAGCCATCATTGAATAAGCCGCACAACAGCCTGCCGTATGGTGGGCTGTTGCCGTTGCTGGCTGTGAGGCGAATTCCGACAATCAATAACAGCAATTGAAACCCCGCGCTAAAATCCCTATAACAGTCAGGTGAAGTTGTAGTCGAAAATCAGCCAGGCGGGACAGTGCGAAAAAAAACTTATGCAATGCGGTATGTAGCAGGTCAGCCTGCTGAGCGGATTTTTCCGCCAGGGGCGATGCTGCATCTTGGGCAGGCGTTACCGCCCGGTGCACCGCTGCCAGCCGACCCAACCCTGCGCGTGCTGGTGTGGAATATATTCAAACAGCAGCGGGCAGACTGGATGTCAGTACTGCAGGGCTTCGGCAAAGATGCCCATCTGGTGCTGCTGCAGGAGGCGCAGACCACACCGGAACTGGTGCAGTTCGCCACCAGCAATTATCTTGCGGCCGATCAGGTACCGGCCTTTGTGCTGCCACAACACCCCTCTGGCGTCATGACGCTGGCTTCTGCCCATCCGGTCTACTGCTGTCCGCTGCGTGAACGTGAGCCGCTACTGAGGCTGTCTAAATCCGCTCTGGTCACTGCCTATCCGCTTCCCACCGGCGAAATGCTGATGGTGGTGAACATTCATGCGGTCAATTTCAGCCTCGGCGTTGATGTGTACAGCAAACAGCTGGGGCCGATTGGCGAGCAAATCCAGCATCATCGCGGGCCGGTGATCATGGCCGGCGACTTCAATGCCTGGAGCCGCCAGCGTATGAACGCGCTCTACCGCTTTGCCCGTGAGATGGCGCTGCGCGAAGTAAACTTTACTGATGATCATCGACGCAAGGCATTTGGCCGCCCGCTGGATTTTGTCTTTTACCGCGACATGAAAGTCAGCGAGGCGTCGGTGCTGGTGACGCGTGCCTCTGACCACAATCCTCTGCTGGTTGAATTCAGTCCCGGCGCGGCTAAACGTTAAGCCAGGCGCGGCGCGCCAAAGGCGAATGATTCACAGCGCTGATGCCGCATCCTGCTCAATAAACCATTTCAGACCGCTAAAGGCATGGCGCAACGGCGAAAATAACGAGGTTTACGCGTGAGTGTGTCGGACTGCGGGAACGGGAAAAGGTAAATAATGAAAAAGGCTGACAAAAGTCAGCCTTTTCGGTGCATCAGGTATCAGGTGTTGCGCTATTCTTCACAAACAGCGTCAGCTTGTCGCCGGGCTGAATGTCTTTAGCGTCACTGTTCCAGCGCATCACGTCTTTGGTGTTAACACCGTGACGTTTGGCGATACTGGCAAAAGAATCACCCTTACGTACACGGTAGGTGATGCTGTTGCCGTTATCCGCCAGCTGCGACGCGCCAGCTTTGCTGCCAACGGTCAGTGTCTGACCGATGCGTACTGACGCACTGCGCAGGTTATTCTGCTGCTTCAGTGCACTAACGCTCACGCCAAGCTTACTGGCAATGCCCGATAAGGTGTCGCCTTTGCGGACCTTATAGCTATTGCCTGCAGCGCTGACTTTCGCCAGCTCGCCGGGCTGTACCGCAGCAATATCACCGGAAGCCAGCGAATTACGCAGCTGAGCCACGTTGGACTTTGGCACCATAATATAGTGCGGTCCGTTTGGCGCGGTGGTGCCGTTTTTATACCCGGCATTGAATGTCTTCAGCTTGCTGAGCGACATACCGGCCATATCTGCGGCCTGCGTCAGTTCAATCTGCTGTCCCACTTCAACGCGAGCCAGTGCACGGCTCTCATTGGCGGTTGGCAGCTTAATACCGTAACGCTTGCTGTTCTTGAGAATATCACTCAGGGCCAGCATTTTAGGTACGTAAACCGTAGTCTCGCGTGGCAGCGATAAATGCCAGAAGTCGGTCGGCTTACCGCGCGCCTTGTTCTGTTTCATCGCCTTCAGCACACGCCCTTCACCGCTGTTGTAGGCGGCGATGGTCAGTAACCAGTCACCGTCAAACATGCCGTTCAGACGCTGCATCATATCCAGCGCAACTTTGGTTGAGGCCACCACATCGCGGCGTCCGTCATACCATTGGTTCTGTTTCAAACCATAGT
>NZ_JASEWO010000238.1:0-5442 GCF_030024295.1 Pantoea sp. Pa-EAmG | reverse complement strand
TTGGCCGTACCACCGACCCGGTGCGCATGTACATGCGTGAAATGGGTACCGTTGAGCTGCTGACGCGTGAAGGCGAAATCGACATCGCCAAGCGTATCGAAGACGGTATCAACCAGGTGCAATGCTCTGTCGCCGAATACCCGGAAGCAATCACCTACCTGCTCGATCAGTACGATCGCGTTGAAGCGGGCGAGTCACGCCTGTCTGACCTGATCACCGGTTTCGTCGATCCGAACGCCGAGGAAGATCTGGCACCGACCGCGACCCACGTTGGTTCTGAGCTGTCAGAAGAAGACCGCGACGACGACGAAGAGGAAGACGAAGAGAGCGACGACGACAGCTCTGATGATGATAACTCTATCGATCCGGAACTGGCGCGCGAAAAGTTTAACGACCTGCGTACGCAGTACGAAACTACGCGCAACGTGATCAAAGCCAAAGGCCGCAGCCATGCGGACGCCGTGGCCGAGATTAATAATCTCTCTGAAGTGTTCAAACAGTTCCGCCTGGTACCGAAGCAGTTCGATTACCTGGTGAACAACATGCGTGAAATGATGGAGCGCGTGCGCACGCAAGAGCGCCTGATCATGAAGCTGTGTGTTGAACTGTGCAAAATGCCGAAGAAAAACTTCATCACCCTGTTTACCGGTAATGAAACCAGTGAGAGCTGGTTCAAAGCGGCACTGGCCATGAACAAACCGTGGTCGGAAAAACTGCAGGAAGTGGAAGAAGATGTCATGCGTTCGCTGCAGAAACTGCTGCAGATTGAAGAAGAGACCGGCCTGACCATTGAGCAGGTGAAAGACATCAACCGTCGTATGTCGATCGGCGAAGCCAAAGCGCGTCGTGCGAAGAAAGAGATGGTTGAGGCTAACCTGCGTCTGGTGATCTCCATCGCCAAGAAGTACACCAACCGTGGCCTGCAGTTCCTCGACCTGATTCAGGAAGGCAACATCGGTCTGATGAAAGCGGTGGATAAGTTTGAATATCGCCGTGGCTATAAGTTCTCAACTTACGCCACCTGGTGGATCCGTCAGGCTATCACCCGTTCCATCGCCGACCAGGCGCGTACCATCCGTATTCCGGTGCATATGATTGAGACCATTAACAAGCTCAACCGTATTTCGCGCCAGATGCTCCAAGAGATGGGCCGTGAGCCAACGCCGGAAGAGCTGGCCGAACGTATGCTGATGCCAGAAGATAAAATCCGTAAGGTGCTGAAAATCGCTAAAGAGCCGATCTCTATGGAGACGCCGATTGGTGATGATGAAGATTCACATCTGGGCGATTTTATCGAAGACACCACGCTGGAGCTGCCGCTGGATTCTGCTACCTCAGAAAGCCTGCGTTCAGCCACCCACGACGTGCTGGCGGGTCTGACTGCACGTGAAGCGAAAGTCCTGCGTATGCGTTTCGGTATCGATATGAACACCGACCACACGCTGGAAGAGGTGGGTAAACAGTTTGACGTAACGCGTGAGCGTATCCGTCAGATTGAAGCCAAAGCGCTGCGTAAACTGCGCCATCCGAGCCGCTCGGAAGTGCTGCGTAGCTTCCTCGACGATTAATCGTCCTGGTCAGTAAAAACCCCGGCTAGCCGGGGTTTTTTATTGTCTTCAGTATGGCGTCAGCCCTTTCTCCTGCATCACGCTGCGCGCCTTGTCGCTCTGCAGGTATTTCACGAACTTCGCCGCGGCCTGCTGCTGCTGGCTGCTGCGCGTGATCACCGCACCGTACAGCGTATCCTGCTGTGCCGCCGGCGGAATCAGTCCCACGATAGTAATGCCTTTCACCGCCTTCAGCTCGCTATTCTGCTGAAAGCCCAGCTCGGCTTTGCCCTGCGCGACCGCCTCACCCACCGGCGTGGCCGGAATCACGGTAATCTTCGCCGCCGTTTTCGGGCCCAGCTGCAGCTTATCCAGCATCTTGCTCTGAATATATTTGCCGCTGGCACTGTCAGACACGGCGATGCTTGAGGCGGAGGTCAGCACCTGTTTGAACTTCGCGACGGTACTGATATCCGGCGGCGTGGTGCCCTGCTTCACCGCCATGGCGATGTACGAGTGCGCCAGCACCTGATGGCTGGCGCTATCCACCCATTTCGCCTGCTCCAGCGGCTTGATGGCGTAATCCACCATCACCAGCACGTCGGCGCTTTCATGGCGTTTAAGGCGATTAGGAATCGCCTGCGGCGTATCACCCATCGACGGCGCCGCTTCCAGCTTAATGCTATCGCCGCTCTGCTGCTGATAATCCTGCTTCAGGCTTTCAATTACCGGATACATACCGCCGGAACTGAATACCTTCAGCGTTGCGGCATGGACGCCCGGTTGCGCCAGCAGCAGCAGTGCCGCCAGAACCATGGTGCGTTGCTTCATCTCCCTGCTCCTTTTTTTGCGTGGAGCATCCGGTGTAGCCAGAAACAAAACGATGAACAACGTTATTACCTGATGAAACAGAGCCAGCTCACGCCTTATTCTGTAACCAATCATGAAGTTGGCGATAAGCGGCGACCATCTCCTCCAGCGAAGCGCGGTTTAATCCGCTGGGATTGGGCAGCACCCATAAACGGGTTTCGCCCAGCAGCTGCGGCTGCTCGCCCCACGCCACATTGCGCTGACGAAACGCCTTCTGAAACGCATCCTTACCCAGCACCGCCAGCGCGCGCGGCTGAAAGCGCAGCACCTTTTCCTGCAGACGCGCACCGCCGTCACGCAGCTCCGCGCCCGCCAGCTCGCTGGCCTGAATGGTAGGGCGCTCTACCAGCATGGTGATGCCGCAGCCGGTCTCCAGCAGCCGCTGTTCCTGCTCCGGCAGCAGCTGCTCGCGGGTGAATCCGGCCTGATGGATGACCTTCCAGAAGCGGTTGCCAGGATGCGCAAAGTGAAAACCGGTATGCGCCGAGGATTTGCCCGGATTGATGCCACAGAACAGCACCTGCAAATCGGGTGCGATGATGTCGCGGATGTCGTGATCGCTCATGCTGTCACCAGCCCGGCGCGCAGTTTAACTGCCTGACGCGTCACCTCCAGCATCTGGCGCGCTTCCGCTTCATCGGTGCAGGCGCGCGCCAGCGCCAGCGCACCGACCATTTCGGCCTGCATGCTGCTGGCGATGCTTTCCGCCTGCGCATGTCCCAGCTGCTCCAGCGCCTGCACCAGCTGCCGCCGCACCGCTTCGCGCTTCGCCGAAAACAGCGCCCGCGCATCAGGCGGTAAATGTGCCACTTCGCTGACCAGCGCCGGTATCGGACAGCCCTCGCCCGGCGCGCCACAGTGCTGGTCCGACAGATAGCGGTCGATCCACTGGTTCAGCCGTTCAGCCGGATCCTCTATCGCCAGCACGGCGGAAAAACGCTGCGCCGAGTCGGCAAACATCTCGCTAATCACCGCTTCGACCAGCGCTTCACGCGAGGCAAAGTGCGCATAAAACCCACCGTGCGTCAGGCCGACGCGCTTCATCAGCGCTGCCACGCCAATGCCTTCGGTGCCGCATTCGCGCATCACCACCGCCGCTTCTTCCAGAATGCGCTGCCGCGTGCGCGCCTTATGGCTTAGCTTTTCCATCGGTTGTTACCCTGCTCATCGTTAATGGCAATCAGTGTAATTATTACGATCGTCATATTCCAGCTTGACGATAGATATGATGGTCGCCATATTATCAGCACACCAATATGACGACCATCATACAGAGGGCTTTTCCCATGTCACACCAACTGGCTTTAATCACCGGCGCTTCCAGCGGTATCGGCGCAACTTACGCAAAACAGCTGGCTGCACGCGGCAACGACCTGATTCTGGTGGCGCGCGATGCTGCACGTCTGAGCGCACTGGCGCAGTCGCTGCACGAAGCGCACGGCGTGGAAGTCAGCGTGCTGGCTGCGGATCTGACGCGCCATGAAGATCTGGCGCGTATTGATAGCGAGCTGCGGGACAATACGCGTATTACCACGCTGATCAACAACGCGGGCATGACGGTGGAAGGCGAGTTTATCGACGCCAGCATCGACCAGACGCAAACCATGCTGGCACTGAACGTGGTGGCGCTGACGCAGCTCTCTCACACGGCCGCGCAGGTTTTCCGCAGCCGCAACGCGGGCACCATCGTGAACGTGGCGTCGGTACTGGCGCTGGTCAACGAACAGGCAAACGGGGCCTACAATGCGACGAAAGCTTTTGTGCTCTCGCTGACGCGGAATATGCAGCGTGAGCTGGCGGGCCACAACGTACGCGTGCAGGCGCTGCTGCCGGGCCTGACGCGCACCGAAATCTTTCAGCGCACCGGGCGCTCGGTGGATGACCTGCCGGCAGAGATGGTAATGGAGGTCGACGACTTAGTCGCCGCCGCGCTGCGCGGTCTGGATGACGGCGAAGCGATCACTATCCCTTCGGTGGAAGATATGGGCCTGTGGCAAAGCTTTGAGCAGGCGCGCGGTGCCATCCTGCCGTTTATCTCGCTGAATAAGCCCGCCACGCGCTATCGCTGAACCTGCGCATCCGGAGACAAGGCAGCAGCAAGCCTTGTCTCAAAAACGCGACAGCAGTGGGCGCTTATTGCCCGCTTCTGCCAGGGCTCGGGGATTTTTTGCTGTGAGATCAAGGACTCAGTGACTGCGGGAATTTTCACCAACCGATTGAGCAACGCTGGATCGCCCCACCGAGATACTTTATAATCCCCGCTCCGCTGGCCCCTTAGCTCAGTGGTTAGAGCAGGCGACTCATAATCGCTTGGTCGCTGGTTCAAACCCAGCAGGGGCCACCAACTTATCAATGACTTACCTCAAAAGCTACCATTAAGCTGGTTTTCCAGGATACTTATAGGATACCGGCCTGAAGTAGAGCAAAGTAGTGATTCACCCACCCTATATTCAGTCAATTTTGCTTTAAGCTAATTTCACCCTAAGGCTACTTAACGCTCAGGCCATCTGTGGCATAAAGCTCTTCAGCAAGCGCAATGTCCGCTTTGAGCAAAAGCGGACATTGACCAGTCAGTTAATTCCCGTCGGGTTTGAAATGCGTATCCGCCAGCCCTTATCCGCCCCTTGTTCCATCACCTGTGTGGCGACGCCGCAATCATCTCTTTGAGTGCCGTCTTCTAATGTCGTAGTCAGCGACCATTTAATGATGGCAAGAATAAGGTCACCTGAAGGGATAAGAGTATGGATCTGGTTTCTGATAATTGGCCTTGATGCTATCAACGTGGTAAAAGCCATACGCAATGCATAAGGATCAGTTTCGATGACAACATTGCTGGGCATTCTCATCGAGGCACGGTTACTGAAAACAGACATCAATGCGTCAATATTTCCGGCATTAAATGCTTCATCAAATGCAGCAATGGTTTCAGCTGGCGATCGATGGACAGTATCGCTCCTCTCAACCGAAGCTGCGAAATTGGAAATGTATCCTGCAATTTCTTGAGGTGATTCCAGCGGCGAAAGAT
>NZ_JASEWO010000430.1:0-469 GCF_030024295.1 Pantoea sp. Pa-EAmG | reverse complement strand
CTGTTTTCATTTCCTTGCTCTCATAGTGGTAAGGGGTTCTGAAAACACGCATCGGCAGCAGGGGATAAAGGCTTAGCGGGGAAGTGGGATCGCGCTCGCAAAACGCTCAAAAATAATCAAGGCCAGTCGCGGGGACTGGCCTTGACCACAAAGCGTATTATCGGTGGGTGAAATTATCGCACGTTGAAATAAATGCCCGAGGTAACATTATCTGTCAGGCGCACCACATGATAAATAACCTGTTTATTATGCGTTTTAATTTTGCGTTTAATATTGCCTTTATGTGACGAAACAGTTTTCGCTTTGATTTGCATCTTATCCGAAATCTGAATGGTGTCATGACCTGACATCCACATCTTCAGCATATTCGATTCAGTCTGGCTCAATGTCAGTGGATGAATATCCAGCCCGGCAGAAATGCGCGGTGAGGCATTGAGTTTCTTTTGCAGGTAGGTGCCCAGCAGGGAGT
>NZ_JASEWO010000038.1:0-31382 GCF_030024295.1 Pantoea sp. Pa-EAmG | reverse complement strand
TGCCCATTACACGCCCTGTAACGACATGGACGAAGAAGAACTCATCATCGCTATCGCCGTTACCCATGTCGAGCTGATACTCATACACCCCTTCAGAGAAGGAAACGGACGTTTGTCGCGGCTGTTAGCTGATGTCATGGCGGTTCAGGGAGGATACAAGCCGCTGGATTATCAAAGCTGGGAGCAGAATAAAACTCAGTATATTTCGGCTATTCATGCTGGTATGTCAATGGACTACGCGCCAATGAAATACTGGGTCAGTCGGGCATTGAGAAGGCACTAAGCCAGGCGAAGATGCGCGAATTTTTTGCGCGCGGCTTCCAGTGAAGCCTCGACGCTAGCTGAAGACTGGCCAGTTTCAACAGCCGTTGACGTCGCTACTGAGCGAATGATGTCGGAGCGAGAAGGTTTAGCATAACCTGAATGCGCTTTTTTTCTGTTGTTGCTCATTAAGCCCTCTCTACATCAGTGCAGTTGCGTAAGACACTATAGCCTCAAGAGTATATCAAAGCTTTGAAACAACATCACGTCCCCTTCTGGCTCGGCAATCTGATGGGCCATCAGGCTTCACACAATCTCATGAGCCCGGTAAATAAACTCCACACAAGGCGATAAATCGCGCCGCTCCGGCTATTGTGCGAATTGCGGTTTCATTGACTGAATGGCAGCAACGCGGCCGCGCGAATGTTTTCTGAAGCCCTGTCGCCAGGCTAATTATCCGATCCGTTAGTGGCATACAGCGGCCATGACTCAAACAGATAGCCGTCGAAATCAATGTCGTCCACATCAGAAAACTCCAGCAGCAGCTGCTTGACGTTTTCCAGGTGCTGCCACATCGCCTGTTTCGCGGCGCGCGCGTCTTTCTTGATTAAGGCGGCGAGGATCTTTTTATGATCGTCGAGCCACTTTTTGCGGTAGTTGGTATTGATCAGATGCCGGTGCAGCTGGCTCCACATCACATTGTCTTCGCGCCACTGCCAGGATTGTTTGAACAGCTCCACCAGCATGCTGTTGTGCGTGGCTTCGGCAATCGCCAGATGAAAATTGCGGTCGCCGTTTTCGCTGTCGTTTACCGCGCCTGACGCCAGCTCACGCTCTTCCAGCGCCAGCGCCTGGCGCATTTTGATGATGTCCTCGCGCGTCGCCTGTAACGCAGCGAATTCGGCGATATTGCTCTCCAGCAGCTGGCGGGCCTGCAGCATCTCAAACGGCCCGGCCGCATTGCAGGCGGTTTGCGCAGCGGCACGCGGTGCCGGCGTGTCGTTGATCACATAAATGCCTGCGCCACGCCGCACTTCAATCAACCCTTCCAGCTCCAGCATAATCAGCGCCTCACGCACCAGCGTGCGCGTGACGTTCAGCAGCATCGCCAGTTCACGCTCTGGCGGCAATCGCTCGCCAATCGCGTACTGTTTCTGCGTAATCATGTTGCGAAGCATCTCGCCCACTTCCTGATAGGGTCGCTGTGCTGAAGCTTGTGGTTTCATAACGCTCTTTTCTGCTGGTTCAGACATTAGGCCGCCAAATTTTCTACCCTGCACTATAACACAGGGCGTGATTTTCACCGTGGGTTAAGGCTGAAGTAGCGTCGGGCGTTATGGAAGCAAATATCCTGCAACATCGCGCCCAGCGCGGCTTCATCGTGCGGCACAATGCCGTCACGCACCCACTCGCCAAACAGATTGCACAGAATGCGGCGGAAGTATTCGTGCCGCGTGTATGAGAGAAAACTCCGCGAATCAGTCAGCATGCCAACGAACTGGCTGAGCAGCCCCATCTGCGCCAGCTGCTCTAATTGCCGCAGCATCCCGTCACGCTGATCGTTGAACCACCAGCCAGAGCCGAACTGCATCTTGCCCGCCATCCCTGCGCCCTGAAAGTTACCCGCCATGGTAGCCAGCACTTCGTTGTCACGCGGATTGAGGCAGTAAAGAATGGTTTTTGGCAGCTGGTCATTGGTGTCCATCGCGTCCAGCAGGCGCGCCAGCGGCCAGGCAACAGGATGATCGCCGATGGAGTCGAAACCGCTGTCCGGGCCGAGCTGACGGAACATGCGCGTGCTGTTATTGCGGATCGCACCGATATGTAATTGCATCGCCCAGCCACGGCGGGCATACTCCGCGCCCAGCCACACCAGCACAGCGGTGCTGAACTGCGCAATCTCCAGCTCGCTCAGCGCCGCATTGCTGCGGCGTCTGGCGAGAATGCCATCCAGCACGCTGTCGGCTGGCACCGCAGCATAGCGCAGCGTTTCAATGCCGTGGTCGGCGGCACGGCAGCCATGGGCGGAAAAGTGGTCCAGTCGGCGCAGTAACGCCACACGCAGCGCATCAAAGCTGTCGATACTGACATCTGCGACGGCTTCCAGCCGGGTCAGGTAATCGGTGAATCCTTCCAGTTCAATCTTGAACACCCGGTCCGGACGCCAGCTCGGTGCCACCTCAATATCAAAGCTGCTGTCTTCAGCTATCTGACGATGATACTGCAGGGAGTCAACCGGATCATCGGTGGTGCCCACCATGCGGACATTCATCTGGCGCATAATATCGCGCGCGGAAAATTCAGGGGTGGCCAGCTTCTCTGCACACTCATGCCAGATGCGCGGTGCGGTTTCCGGTCCAAACAGCGTGTCAGTGATGCCAAACGGCCGGCGCAGCTCCAGATGCGTCCAGTGATAGAGCGGATTGCCGAGCGTTTTCGGCACGGTCTGCGCCCAGGCCAGGTATTTATCGTAATCGCTGGTGGTGTTGCCGGTGATCAATGATTCCTCTACGCCCGCCGCGCGCAGTGCGCGCCATTTGTAGTGATCGCCCTCCAGCCAGATTTGCCCGAGGTTGGCAAACTGCCGGTCTTCTGCAATCTCCTGCGGATTGAGGTGGCAGTGGTAATCATAGATCGGCATCTGCGCCGCCACGTCGTGATACAGGCGACGCGCCACCTCGCTGTGCAGCAGAAAATCATCATCCATAAAGCGCTTCATTTGGCCTCCGGATTGAGGGATGCAACCGCGACTCTGGCACCCTGCTGGCACAGGCGGTCATAGGTGTGTTGCAGGGCGGCAACAAAGGCCGGATTGGCGGGTAAATCGTCCGCAAAGATCTCGTTAATGCCCAGCAGCGCCTGCACGCGCGCGGGGCCTGAAGGAAACTGCTGATTAATCCGCTCAAACTTCGCGACCAGCGGATCAGCCACCGGGTAGCGCTCGCCCTTCTCGTCTTCGCCGAGGATATAACGCATCCAGCCCGCGATGCCGAGCAGCAGATGCCGGCAGTCACTGCCGTGGTGCAGATGATAACGCAGCGAATCCAGCATGCGCTGTGGCAGTTTCTGACTGCCATCGCTGGCAATTTGCGCCGTGCGATGGCGCAGCGACGGATTACTGAAGCGCTCAAGCAGTTGATGCGCATACGCGTTCAGATCGCTGCCTGCTGGCATCGTTAGCGTGGCACGCTGTTCAGTCAGCATCAGCGACAGCGCAGCCTGACGGTAAGCGGGCAGCTGCATAGTATCTGCGATAGTTTCACAACCGCCGAGGTAGCCAAGATACGCCAGAAACGAGTGCGTGCCATTCAGCAGACGCAGTTTCATCAACTCGTAGGGGGCGACATCCGGAACAAATTGCGCACCAACGCGCTGCCAGTCGGGACGTCCCGCCACGAAGTTATCTTCAATCACCCACTGACGAAACGGTTCGCAGGCGACACCGCAGGGATCGGCGATGCCCAGCAGCCCGGTAATCTCGCGCTGCGTCTCTTCCGTCACGGCCGGCACGATGCGGTCAACCATGGTGCAGGGAAATGTAACCTGTTGCTCAATCCATGCCGCCAGCGCCGCATCCTGCCGTTGTGCCAGACCGATGACCGCAGCCCGCGCGACGTGGCCGTTATCACGCAGATTGTCGCATGACAGCACGGTAAAAGGCGCTAACCCGGCTTCACGCCGCAAGCGCAGCGCCTCAACGATAAAGCCAATGGCGGATTTCGGCTGCCGGGGATGGGCCAGATCGTGCACGATCAGCGGATGAGTACTGTCCAGTTCGCCGGTTGCGCCATGAGTGCAATAGCCTTTTTCGGTTACCGTCAGCGAGACGATGGCGGTTTCCGCGCGGGCAAGCGCGTTAAGAATGCCGTCACAACCGTCCAGCGCCGGGTGCAGCGCGGAGTGTACGGAACCAATGATTTTGACGTCATGACGCGTCGCGCCTTGCTCGGTGACGCTGTAGAGCAAATTCTGCGCGCGCAATTGTTCCACCAGCTGTCTGCCGCTGGCCGACATCAGGTTGACCTCGCAAATGCCCCAGTCGCTGTCGCTCATCTCGAGCAGATGGTGCTGATAGAGCGCCTGATGCGCGCGATGAAACGCACCGCAGCCGATGTGCACGATGCGCGGCACCAGCCGCTGCTGCTGCCATGCGGGCCGCGCCACCTTAATGCTGGCGTCGGCAAGGTTGTGTTGCATGTGAACTCCTCAGTGTCCGGCGCGACTGCGCGTCCGCCGGGCAAGCGGTACAGGGCGACCGGCGTCAGAAAAAGGCGCGGTGTATCGCCAGCTCAACGCCACGAATCTCAGCCAGACCTTTCAGCCGGCCAATCGCGGAATAACCCGGGTTAGTTTTCTTATGCAGATCGTCCAGCATCTGATGCCCGTGGTCGGGCCGCATCGGGATCAGGTCTTCCTGCCCCGCATTACGACGGCGCTGCTCCTCTTCGGCAATCGCTTTGATCACCGCAAACATATCGACATCGCCGCCAAGGTGCGCGGCTTCGTGAAAGGTTTTGGGGTTGGCTTCACGCCGGGTTGAGCGCAGATGGGCAAAATAGATGCGCGGCCCAAAACGTTTCACCATGCCGGCTAAATCATTTTCCGCCAGTACGCCGTAGGAGCCGGTACACATCGTGAAGCCGTTGGCCGGGCTGTCGATGGTGTCGATCATCCACTGCAGGTCGTCGGCATTGGAAACGATACGCGGCAGGCCGAGAATCGGGCGCGGCGGATCGTCCGGATGTACCGCCATGCGGATACCGACCTCTTCAGCGACCGGGATAATGCCGCGCAGAAACGTGGCGAAGTTTTCGCGCAGCCGGGCTTTGTCGATGCCGTCATAACGCGCCAGCTGAGCACGGAACTGCGCCAGCGTGTAGCCCTCTTCCGCGCCAGGTAATCCGGCGATGATGTTACGCGTCAGCCGCAGCTTGTGCTCTTCGCTCATGCTGGCGAAGCGCGCAGCGGCCTGGGCTATCTCGTCAGAGCTGAAATCATTTTCTGCTCCCTGACGCTGCAGGATATGCAGCTCAAATACCGCAAATTCAATCTGATCGAAGCGCAGCGCTTTCGCGCCATCCGGCAGCTCGAACGCCAGGTCGGTGCGCGTCCAGTCCAGAATCGGCATGAAGTTGTAGCACACGGTGTGGATGCCGCACTGCGCCAGATTGCGCAGCGACTGCTGATAATTGCTGATCCACTGCTGGCACTGCCCGCTGCCAGTTTTGATCTCCTCATGGATCGGAACACTCTCCACCACCGACCAGACCAGCCCGGCCGCCTCAATCATCGCTTTGCGCTGCAAAATCTCCTCCACCGGCCACACCTCGCCGTTAGGGATGTGATGCAGGGCAGTCACAATGCCGGTAGCGCCCGCCTGTCGGGCATCGGCGAGTGAAACGGGATCGTCAGGGCCATACCAGCGCCAGGTCTGCTTCATGTCGTTCTCTCCTGCGGGCCTGAGCATCACTCTCAAAGCCCTTCCATTTTGGTTGACCAATTTTACAAGCGAAGCGCTTTCTGAGTCGTAAAAAGTGCCTGCGCAGCGTCAAATTCAGCTTTTCATCGGCGGAAGTCAACCTGATAAATGATTTTGGTTAACCAGATCACAAATACCGCATCAGGCTGGCGACCACCTGGCCTAACTGTGGTTCACTCCCGGCGGATGGTTAAAACAGGACGCATCACGCCACGCCCGGCAATCAAGGGCCAGGGGTTATGCGCTGGCCGGTATGGACTCCACCTCCGGCCAGGCAGTCACAGACGTTGCTCACACATGCTGTTAATAATGAATGGAGAATCCGATGAACCGCAGTTTGAATCCAGGGATTGCCGCAACCGGCACGAAACGCGTCATCCGTCATCTGCGCTGGTGGGTGCTGGTGCTGTTTCTGGCCGGCGTCACCGTCAACTACATTACCCGTAACTCGTTAGGCATTCTGGCCCCCGAGCTGAAAACCAGTCTCGGCATCACCACAGAACAATATTCATGGATAGTCGGCGCTTTTCAGCTGGCTTATACCTTCTTTCAACCGATCTGCGGCTGGCTGATTGACGTCATTGGCCTCAAACTCGGCTTCTTCATCTGCGCCACCATCTGGGCGCTGGCCTGTCTGTTCCATGCCGGCGCCGCCAGCTGGTTGCACCTCGCCATCTTGCGCTTTGTGATGGGCGGAGCTGAAGCGGCCGCCACGCCGGCTAACGCCAAAGTGATTGGTGAATGGTTCCCGAAAAAAGAGCGTCCAATTGCGGCCGGCTGGGCCGGCGTCGGCTTCTCGATTGGCGCCATGCTGGCGCCTCCCATCATCTACTTTGCCCACGCCTCGTTCGGCTGGCAGGGCGCATTCCTGTTTACCGGCTGTCTGGCTCTGGGCTGGGTGGTGCTGTGGTGGCTGTTGTATCGCGATCCGGAACGTAACCCGAATCTCAGCAGCGATGAGCTGGCCTTTATTCGTCAGGATAATGAGCCACCGGCGGTCAAACTGCCCTTTTTCAAAGCCCTGAAAACCGTCTCCAGAAACAAGCGTTTTTACGGTATCGCCATTCCCGCTTTTATGGCTGAACCGGCATGGGGCGTGCTGAGCTTCTGGGTACCGCTCTATCTGGCAAAAGACCTGGGAATGGACCTGAAACAGATTGCCATGTTCGCCTGGCTGCCGTTCCTCGCGGCGGATCTCGGCAGTGCAGCCAGCGGCTACCTGACGCGCATCTATACCCGGCTGTTTGGCTTCAGGCAGGTAAATTCCGTTGTCGCCAGCTCGGTCACCGGCGCCTTTCTGATGCTGTCGCTGGCACTGGTGGCGATGACCAAAGACCCCTATGTCGCGATTGCCCTGATCTCAATTGGCGGTTTTGGTCATCAGATCATCTCCTGCATGTTAAGTGCGCTGGTGGTGGAAAAATTCGATAAGGGCCAGATGGCCACGGTGAATGGCATGCGCGGCTCATTTGCCTGGATCTCCAGCTTCCTGTTTTCGCTGGTGATTGGCGTGACGGCTGACAAAATCGGCTTTA
Organism: Pantoea sp. Pa-EAmG; assembly: GCF_030024295.1. NCBI lineage: Bacteria > Pseudomonadati > Pseudomonadota > Gammaproteobacteria > Enterobacterales > Erwiniaceae > Pantoea > Pantoea sp. Pa-EAmG. The sequence continues at coordinate 24,107 of NZ_JASEWO010000038.1, read as the reverse complement.
ACCCGCTGTTTGTCGCCATGGGCTTTTTTGACCTGATCGGTGCAGTCTTCCTGATTGCGTTTATTGCTGAGCGTCGTTCAGCGACCCAATGAAGTAGGTAACGATGAAAACTTTAAAAAACTGGTCTTTAGCCCATTCTGATCGTCACCATGTGGTGCTTAACGTCGATGGCAAACACCATCTGTGCCTGTACGTGCTGGAAAAAGGTCTGTTCCGCGTGGTGATCAAGCGCCACGGCAACTACAGTCTGGACCGCACCTGGAGCATTGCGCCGGAACAGGATGTTCCGTGGGAAGGGCGTCCGCGCGACAGCCTGGCCGGATTTAGCCTGCCCGGCTTTACGCTGGAGGAAGAAGCCAGTTGTCTGACCATCAGTACCGACACGCTGCGCGTGATAGTGCGTCAGCCGCTGGCGCTGGAGTGGCAGTACCGTGATGCCGCTGGCCACTGGCAACTGCTGACCGGCGATCGCCCCACCAGCGCCTATCAGATCAACGCACACGGCGACGGCGTAGCGCACTATCAGCGCCGCATGGCGGACGACCGTTACTACGGTCTGGGCGAAAAAACCGGCGATCTGCAACGCAACGGCAAACGCTATGAGATGCGTAATCTGGATGCTATGGGCTACAACGCCTCCTCCACCGATCCGCTGTACAAACATGTGCCCTTCACCCTCACCCGGCGTAACGACGTCAGCTTTGGCCTGTTCTACGATAATCTCAGCACCAGCTGGTTCGATCTGGGTAACGAGCTGGATAACTATCACCAGCCGTATCGCCGCTGGCAGGCGGAGAGTGGCGATATTGATTACTACCTGTTTGTCGGTAAGCGGGTGCTGGATATCACCAAAACCTTCGTACGCCTGACCGGCAAAACGCTGTTCGGCCCCAAATGGAGTCTGGGCTACAGCGGCTCGACCATGCACTACACCGATGCGCCGGATGCGCAAAACCAGCTGATGAACTTCATCCGCCTGTGCGAAGAGCACGCTATTCCGTGCGACTCCTTCCAGCTCTCCTCGGGCTATACCTCCATCAATAACAAGCGCTATGTGTTCAACTGGAACTACGACAAAGTGCCGCAGCCGGAAGCGATGAGCGAGGCATTTCACGATGCCGGGCTGCGCCTGGCGGCCAACATCAAACCCTGCCTGCTGCAGGATCACCCGCGCTATGAAGAAGTCGCGGCTCAGGGACTGTTTATCCGCGATTCGGAAGAGGATGTGCCAGAGCGCTCGGTGTTCTGGGATGATGAAGGATCGCACCTCGATTTCACCCATCCGCAAACGGTGGCCTGGTGGCAGGAGAACGTCACCCGTCAGCTGCTGGAAAAAGGCATCGACGCCACCTGGAATGATAACAACGAGTATGAAGTCTGGGACGGCGAAGCGCGCTGTCACGGCTTCGGCACGCCGATTGCCATCAAGCACATTCGCCCGGTGATGCCGCTGCTGATGATGCGCGCCTCGATGGAAGCGCAGCAGCGCTTTGCCCCCGAACAGCGACCGTTCCTGATTTCGCGCTCCGGCTGCGCCGGGATGCAGCGCTACGTGCAAACCTGGAGCGGCGATAACCGCACCAACTGGACCTCGCTGCGCTACAACATTCGCATGGGCCTCGGCATGAGCCTGTCAGGCTTGTATAACGTCGGTCACGATGTCGGCGGCTTCTCGGGGGATAAACCCGACGCAGAGCTGTTTGTGCGCTGGGTGCAGAATGGCGTCATGCATCCGCGCTTCACCATACATTCGTGGAATGACGATCACACCGTGAATGAGCCGTGGATGTATCCTACGGTCACGCCCGCGATTCGGGCGGCCATCGCGCTGCGCTATCGCCTGCTGCCGTATCTTTACACGCTGCTGTGGCAGGCGCATGCGGACGATGAACCGATGCTGCGCCCGACGTTCCTCGATCATGAACACGATGCCCAGACCTTTGCTGAGTGTGATGAATTCCTGCTCGGCCGCGATCTGCTGGTCGCCAGCGTGGTGGAACCCGGCCAGCGTGAACGCCGCCTGTGGCTGCCCGACAACCAGACCGGCTGGTATGATTTCGCCACGCAGCAGTGGTACAGCGGGGGTCAATGGATCACCTTGCCTGCGCCCCTGGAAACGCAGCCGCTGCTGGTGCGCGCAGGTGCGGCACTGCCACTCAGCGAGCGTATTGCTCACGTCGACGCCGCCGCAGACGATCATCGCACGCTGCAGCTCTACCCGTTGCAGGGCAAAGGCGTTAGCCACGGCGAACTGTTCGAAGATGATGGCGAGTCCTGGGGTTATCAGCAGGGCAATGCGCTGTGGCTGCATTGGGAAATGCGGTGCGAAGCCACAGCCATTCACCTCACGCTACGGCGCAAGGGTGATTATCAGCCGGCATGGCAAACGTTGCAGATTGCCCTGCCCGCCGGTGAACAGCGTGCGCTGTTTATCGACGGTGTTGCCGCAGGCGCTGCGTCAGCCGACGTGACGCTGGCGCAGATTTCCCGCAGCTGATAAACCACAAGAGCGCACCGATGTCGGGTGCGCCTGCTTAACTTCAGCCCGTTCTTCTCTCCCTCAGCGGCTTACACCAACACGCTATCTGTCCGTTTTCTGTCCCGACGTTATCCCGCGAATAAATCTATCCGGTTTAATACGCTTATTTCACCGCCCTGCTCACCCGATTAATCCTGGTTGCTTACTAATATAATAGCTGCGCTTAATGCAGGCATAAGCGTTTACTGCTGAGGCGATTGCGTAAAACATGACGACGCACTGGCTAAGCCATCGCAATAATATGCCTCAACACGGAAACGCCGCGGTTTAAGCAATATTCAACTGTGGCGCGCTATTAGTCATTAAGACGACATTAATCGGGTAATTCCCGACTTCTTAAAGGGCCTCTGTGATGAAAAGATTGCTGTTACCGATGATAGCTTTACTTGCCAGCCACGCCACCCTTGCCGCCGACGGTCAAATCACGTTCGTCGGCGCGATCGTTGAACCCTCCTGTGATTATGCGGTGACGCGCAGCGTCTCGCTGAACTGCACGCGCGAAGGGATTAAAAAGAGCGAAACCCTGCAGGTTAATGGTGCCGCGCGTGAATTACCTTACGCGCTGGGCACCGCGCGCATTACCCGGGAGCGTGGTTTGACTTTTCTGCAGGTAGAATATAATTGATGGTTTTAAGTCTGATTTACTCAGCTGCTCATTATCCTAGTCATTATCACTGCCTGGCAAAGGAATGCTTTATAAAACAGTGTTTCTCTTAACCCATCCTGGCATTTCACTTCCAAAATAACAGGCACCTGATTAATCTGGCATTCAACGCTTCAGTCTGCAGATATTTTTAACTGCACGATGATGGATATAAGATCATTTGCGACATCATGATCTTATATAAATATAGCGCCTGAACCAACAGGCCGGAAGCGCCCCGTCTGATGGCCGCGGCCGGGTATTCAGCTCGCGCGCCTGATCGCCCATAGCACATTGACTTCTTTCGTGGCACAGGTACATTTTACGCCATGAAAACCTTTCTGATTATTGTCCCGGACGGCGGCATGCTGTTCGAAGCGGCGGGTATCGCCGACATCCTGATGCACGCCAACCTGCACCTGCCGGTGGGCGTTGCTGGCGCACGCTATCGCATCAGCATCGCGACCACGCAGCCGCACCAGGTGATCCACGGCCAGTCCGGCCTCAATCTGCTCGCCGACCTTAAACTGGCTGAACTCGATCCGCGCGAACGCTGGGACACCATCATGATTACCGGCCGCGGTGATAACCCCGAAGAACGCAACATGGTGGTGGACTGGATTAAGCTGGCTGCCCCGCAGGCGCGCCGCGTGGTGTCGATTTGCGGGGCGGCAATGCTGCTGGCGGAAGCGGGATTGCTGGATGGCCGGCGCGCCACCAGCCACTGGCGTCTGCTGGACACGCTGCAGGCCAGCTATCCGCGCGTGCAGGTTGAAGGCGGCCCGCTGTATATTCAGGACGGCCCAATCTGGACCTCCGGCGGCGTCAGCTCCGGCTTCGATCTGACGCTGGCGCTGGTAGAGGAAGATTTTGGTTTCAGCGTGGCGCGCGACATCGCGCAGGATATGGTGATGTATCTGCGTCGTCCCGGCGGCCAGATGCAGTTCAGCCGCTTTCACCTGCAGTCCGTCAGCGAGTCGGGGCCGATTGCTCAGCTGCAGAGCTGGATCGCCGCCCATCTGGCGGAAGACCTGTCGGTAGAGAACCTGGCGGCCCAGGTGGCGATGAGCCCACGTAACTTTACCCGCGTGTTCAGCCGCGAAACCGGCGTTTCACCGGCGCGCTATGTGGCAGAAGCGCGGCTGGCGGCGGCGCGCGAGCGGCTGGAGCAGACGCGCGAGACGCTGGAACGCATTGCCATCGCCACCGGCTTTGGCAGCAGTATCAACCTGCGGCGCAGCTTCGAGCGCCAGCTGCATCTCACGCCGAACGAATATCGCCAGCGCTTTCACAGCCGCAAAATGGCGTAAAGTGATCCTTTTTTGTCGTTTACGCCAGTGCACGCCAGGCCTACAGTGACTGCAGTAACTTCACTAAGGAGTCAGTCATGATCAAGGTAGGCATTAACGGTTTTGGCCGTATCGGACGTAACGTATTCCGCGCCGCGCTCGGCAGCAGCGACATCGATATTGTGGCGATTAACGATCTCACCGACAGCAAAACGCTGGCGCATCTGCTGAAGCACGACTCCCTGCTGGGTCGGCTGCCGGCAGAAGTCAGCGCTGGCGACGGCGAGCTGCGCATTGATGGCAAACCAGTGCGGGTGTTCAGCGAGCGCGATCCGGCCAATATTCGCTGGCGTGACGTGGGCGTGGATATCGTCATCGAAGCCACCGGCTTTTTTACCGAGCGTGACAAGGCCGCGGTGCATATCACGCACGGCGGCGCCAAACGCGTGATCATCTCTGCGCCGGGCAAAAATGATGATTTGACGATTGTGATGGGCGTCAACGACCAGCGCTACGATCCGCAGCAGCACTTTGTGGTGAGTAACGGCAGCTGTACCACTAACGGCCTGGCGCCGGCCGCGCAGGTGCTGCATCAGGCGTTTGGTATTGAGCACGGTCTGATGAACACCACCCATGCCTATACCAACAGTCAGGCGCTGCATGACCAGCCAGAGAAAGATCTGCGCGGCGCGCGTGCGGCGGCGCTGTCGATTGTACCGTACTCCAGCGGCGCGGCTAAAGCGCTCGGCCGGGTGATTCCGGAACTGGAAGGCCGCTTAACCGGTTACTCGCTGCGCGTGCCGGTGCCGGTGGTGTCGGTAGTGGATCTGACGGTGACGCTGAAACGCGACGTGACGGCCGAAGAGGTGAATGACGCCTTTAAAGCCGCTGCTGCTGCGGGTCCGCTGCAGGGTATCCTCGGCTACAGCGATGAGCCGCTGGTCTCCAGCGATTATCAGGGCGATGCGCGCTCATCGATTATCGACGGCTTATCCACGCTGGTGATTGGTGGCAACCTGGTGAAGATCCTTGCCTGGTACGATAACGAATGGGGCTTTTCCAACCGTCTGGTTGACCTCGCGCGCCTGATGGCACAGCGCGGTCTGTAATCTCCCCGGCGGCGTGCGCCCGACCCGCGCACGCCGCGCTAATGCGCCAGATAGAAGATCAGATGCATTCCCGGTGCCTGCTCAATTTGCAGTGAGGTAAAGGTATATGTCTGCATCCTCCCTTCGACATCAATCAGGGTTTTATTGCCCGCGCCGATTTTCCCCACATCATGGTCATTCCACAGCGTGCGAAACCCGGCGCTGCGCGCCAGCAAATCCTCGATCACCACTTCGAATTCCTGCGCCTGATTGCTGGCGGCATAACCGGCGCGAAACGCCGACAGCGTATGGCGCGCCGCCTCTTCCCAGCCATGAATACGCTGCTGGTAGGCTTCACTGATGAACATCAGCTTGAGCGAGTTGCGATCCGCCGGCGGCAGGGCCGCCCAGTCGACAATCAGCGACTGCGCCGCCGGATTCCAGTAGACAATATCCATGTTGGCGCGGCGCACAAACGCCGGATGCGGGTCCAGCGCATCCACCATCGCCCTCACCTCAGGCGGCAATTCATGACTGAAAGGTTGCGAGTGTGCGTTACCAAACACCAGCGCTTCAAGATACTCCTGCTCGGTGACCGAGAGCTGTAGCACTTTGCCGATGCGTTGCAGCGCGGCGGGCGAAATACTGATGTCGCGGCCCTGCTCGAGCCAGGTGTACCAGCTGACGCTGACCGCCGCCAGCTGTGCCACTTCTTCGCGCCGCAGTCCGCTAACGCGCCGGTTTTGCCGGCTGAAGCCATAGATCTGCGGATCAATACGCGCGCGCTGGCGGGTAAGGAAGTTTTTCACATCTTCACCACGCGATTTTACGGCCTGGGTATGACCTGTAGTCATAGGATAAACCACCCCATTTTTCACTGACTGATTGACATTTACTATCACCGGACAGAGTAAGGTATCTCAGCGGAGTAAAGCAAAGTATGTCAGCAGATTCAGTTTCCGCCGGACGGCAAGCAGTCCGGCACACCCGGGTGAGCCTGATCACCATGCTTACCGGCATGGTGACCCTGATTGTGGTAATGGGTATCGGCCGCTTTTCACTCACGCCGCAGATCCCGCTGATGATCGCCAACGGTCACCTGACCCTCTCCAGCGCTGGTGTGCTGGCGGCGATGAATTATATCGGCTATCTGCTGGGCGCACTGCACGTGAGCCGCATCACCGCCCATCACGCGCGCTACCTGAAGGCCGGTTTGCTGGCCACCGCGCTGGTGACTCTGCTCTCCGGCTTTAGTCATGCCTGGGTGCTGCAGTGTCTGTTCCGTGTGGTGGCGGGTATCGGTGGTGCCTGGGCCCTGATTATCGTCACCTCCTGGACGCAGATGGTGCTGGCACAGCAGCAGGCCCCGCGCATGTCCGCCGCGGTGTTTGCCGGCCCGGGAGCCGGCATCACCCTGAGCGGCGTGCTGGCGTGGCTGATCACCCGGTTACACCTGAATGACGATCGCGCCTGGCAATGCTATGGCTTCGTAGCGCTGGCTGGCGTACTGCTGCTGTGGCGCGCGCTGCCCGCGTCGCTCCCCGCCCGGCAGCGGGAAAATGCGCCGACGGCTCCGGGTCGCGCGGTAAAACGGCTATGGCTGGCCTATACGCTGGCCGGTTTCGGCTACATTTTACCCGCGACGTTTCTGTCACAAATGGCGCACAGCCTGTTTGCGCAGGGTCAGCTGGCAGCGCTTTTCTGGCCGCTGTTTGGACTTTGCGCAGTGGCTGGCGTGGTGCTGATTATGCTGTTTTCAGCGCGCCTGAATACGCGTCTCAGCCTGGCGTGGGTTATGATCCTGCAGGGGCTGGGCGTGGCAAGCGGCGTGCTCATCCCGGGCGTGAGCGGGCTGCTGATCTCAACGGTGATAGTCGGGCTGGGGTTTCTTTCGATTATGCAGCTGTCGATGCAGCTGGCGCGCGCCGTCTCCAATATCAGCGTGGCAAAAACCGTGGCGATATTGACGTCAGGCTATGCCACTGGCCAGCTGATCGGGCCGCTGATATCCGCCGCCAGCGTGCAGATTTTTGCTTCCCTGCACCCCGCGCTGCTGCTGGCCGCTGGCGGACTGGTGCTGGGCGGGCTGCTGGTGCTGCGCATCCGCCCGCACTGACGCGCTTACTTCAGTGCCATCGCCTGCTTCAGCGTGAAGAACAGGTCGGTCTGATCGGTGAGGCCGACCACATTCGCCGCGTGTGGACCGTAGGCCGCGATGCGCAGCTGGGTGCCGGTGTGCTCCTGGGAATCCTCTTCCGAGTTACCGTAGCTGATGGTCATCACCGCGCCGTCTTTGGTGTTGAGCGCCTGAGTCAGACCCGGCGCTTTGGTACCGTTTTCGACGATCTGGCTGCTGTGCGCGTGATCGGCGGTTACCACCACCAGCGTATCGCCGTGCTCGCGCGCATACGCCAGCGCCACCTGCACCGCCTCATCTAAATCGACGGTTTCACCAATCTGACCGCACGGGTTAGCGGCGTGATCCTGCTTATCAATCGACGCACCCTCCACCTGCAGGAAGAAGCCGTTGTCGTTGTGACTGAGCAGGTCGATGGCTTTTTGCGTCATCTGCGCCAGGGTTGGCATCGATGCCGGACGATCTTTGTTGACCTCACAGGTCACCACCGGTTTATCCAGATTGCCATGATAGCTGGCTTTCGGCCCCTGCCAGCGCACCGGCATGTTGCCCTCCGAGAATAGCCCCAGCAGTGGCGTCTGTTGATTCGCCTGCTGTACCGCATTCAGCGCGGCGAGATTATCGACCAGCTGGAACCCCCGTATTTCGGCCTGCTCGCGCAGGGTTTTGCCCTGATAGTCGCCCGCTTTAGCCCGCTCAGCGAAAGATTTGGCACCGCCGCCCAGCGTGACGTCGGGACGGGTTTGCAGCAGCTGCTCGCTGATCGATCCTTTCCCGCCCTGCTCCAGCGCGTTACCCGGACACAGCTCGCTGGTTTTTTCCGGGCCGTAGCATTTGCGCGAGGTAACGTGCGCCATTAGCGCGGCCGGCGTGGCATCCTGCAGTTCTGCAGTCGAGACGTTGCCGGTGGCTTTACCGGCTGCTTTGGCCAGCTCAAGCAGCGTGACCTGATCTGTGCCGTTGACATCGACACCTATCGCGCCGTTATAAGTTTTCGTGCCGGTGGCCCAGGCGGTGGCCGACGCGGCAGAATCCGTTACGTAGTTTGGCTTATGCGTTTTCTTGTCCAGCGAGTAATGGGTGTACTGGCCGGTGAGCGGCAGCGCATCAATACCGGGAAAGAAACCGCCGGCCCCCATTGCCTGATTGCGCGCCGCGGTGATTTCGGAATCGCCCATGCCATCGCCAATCAGCAGGATGACATTCTTCGCCGTGCTATTGCTCAATGAGGCTTTCAGCGCTTCGGTTTGGTCGCCGCTCAGGCGACGCGCGCCGCCGTGCTGGGTAATATCGCCAGTGGCTGCGCGTTGATAGCTGGTGCTCTCTGCCAGCGCGGACGTGGTGGTGAGTGAAGCCAGCAGAGAGAGCGTAAAAAGAGGCAAGCGTTTCATTTATCAGCATCCTTATCCGTAGATATAACCAAATGTTTCCGCAGACAAGTCTGCGACAGTGCGGTGACACTTTTGTGTCAGTTAAGGAATGTTTTGATGACAAAAGCGGCAAAGTGGAGAGGCTTAAGGCAATCTGCGCAGAGGTTAAGCGAATAGAAAAAAAGGAGAAAATAGCCCTTGACCCTTATCGCTGAACTCCCTATAGTAGCGCCCCGTTGACCCAGTGCGGTCAGCAAACAAAATGTGGTGAGGTGTCCGAGTGGCTGAAGGAGCACGCCTGGAAAGTGTGTATACGGCAACGTATCGGGGGTTCGAATCCCCCCCTCACCGCCATCATTCAGAGAAGAGCCTGTACGCAAGTACGGGCTTTTCTCATTTATATTCTCCACGCGTGGGGGGATGAGAATCCCCGATTGGAGGTTCGACAACTGGCGCATGCCAGTTGGACAGCGGAGCCTGCGACGCTGCCCGCAGGGTGAGCGAAGTGACAAAACGGCAGGATAGCCGTTTTGCATGGCTGCAAGCCACCCGGAGGGCGAGGCACAGGGATGTGCCGAGTGATATCAATCCCCCCCTCACCGCCATCATTTATATATAGGTGCCCGGTTAACAGCTGGGCATTTTTATTTGTCTGTTCTCCAGGTGCTTTTGTGCCACAGGACGCATAATCGAAAGATCCCCTTTCGCTGCAATATCGCGTGGGCAGCGGACCGTGTACTCTTACCGGAAATTCTGCAGGGTATCCTTTTCATCCACTGATGATGTCTTTGAATTAAGAGGGAATGCGCTATGACCAGACTGAAAAAGCACCGGCCCTGTTCCGGCCACTCTTTTCGCTGTTTAATGAGACGGACGAACCATTGCCTGACGGGAGAGCGTTAACATGGCCGTACAGTCAAACGTATCCCATATTCTTACCGAACTCGCCCACAACGCCCGGCAGATAGACGAGAGCCAGGCGCAGGCATTGATTGCACAAATTCGCAGTGCCAAACACATTTTCCTGCAGGGTGCCGGGCGCAGCGGCATTGCTATCCGCGCGTTCGCTAACCGTCTGTTGCATCTGGGTTTCTCGGTCAGCCTGGTCGGTGAAATCTCGTCACCCCACTCCAGACCTGGCGATTTATTGATTATTGGTTCTGGCAGTGGCGAAACCGCGAGCCTGAAAGCGCTGGCGCTGAACGCCGTTGAGCGCGGTGTCGATGTGGCGCTGATTACCCTGAAAGCAGATTCAGGCATCGGCAGACTGGCCAAATGCGTGTTGGTATTACCCGGCAACGTTAAAACCGATAACGCACGTAGCGCCGGACGATTCTCGCAGCCAATGGGCTCGGCCTTTGAGCAGCTTTGCTTCATCACCTGTGACGCCATGGTGCTTGAAATCATGCATCAGTGCGGTGAAACCAGCGAGAGCATGTTCAGCCGCCATGCGGACTTCGAATAACAGCATAACGTGTTTCCCGAACGTCGCTGATTTATACGCGGCAAACCTGAGAGCGAAACCCTGTGTGGTGATAAGGTGTCGCCGCTGATACGGGTGTACAGGTTAGATAATTTATTCTGTTTATATTTAAGCGTAATTGATTTCCCTGGTGCCGGACTCAGTTATTGATGTGGATAAGGCCACGCATGATCGAGGCCGGTTGATGACAGGATGCCCGTGACGGCCAGCCAGGCGAGCACCAGCGCGAAGATAATAATTGCTGTAATTTCAATTGATTTAATCAAATGACGCTTAGCCATAAATACCCCTTCTCAGTTCAGGTGTTTGTACACGCTTCTCTGAAGATAAGATGTTACCGGTAAAGCGCAAGCGTTGATCACATCATGAAACATAAAGCACAGCTTATTGATTATTTGCGGCGCGAAAATTTGGCATAGCCGTTTGCCCGTCTGCTGGCATCCTGGTGCATCCGGGTTTTTCGTGGGGTGAGTGATGTGATCATTCAGACGCCGCGTGCACCGGGCTGAGCACATCCGTTGCCGCTAACCCATTTTTGTGACGCACAATATCCGCCATGATTGCCAGCGCGATCTCCGCCGGGGTTTTGCTGCCGATATCCAGTCCAACCGGTGCGTGAATGCGCTGCAACTGCGTCGGCGTCAGCTCCGCAATCGCGGTCAGGCGCGCTTTGCGTTTGGCGCTGTTGCGCTGCGAGCCCATCGCACCGAGATAAAATGCCGGCAGATTGACCGCTTCCATCATGGTGAGATCATCAATACGCGCATCATGCGTCAGCGAGAGGATCGCCGTGGCGGCATGACAGCCCTCGCGTTCCAGATACACTGCCGGAAACTGCTGCACCAGTTTGACATCCGGCGCCAGTTCGGCCGCCATATTGCTCAGCACCTCTTCACGGTGTTCACAGACGATGGTTTCGAATCCCAGCGCCAGCGCGAAGTTGGCACAGTAAACGGCGACGCTGGAGAGTCCGGCAAGGATCAGGCGTGGCGCGGCACTCAGGGTCAGAACGATTTCATCGTCAGTGACCTGGGTGCGGGTGCGGCGGGTATAAGGTGCCGGTTCGAGCGCGTGACACGGCTGCGGCAGCGTCAGGCGTTTGGTGATGGCACGCGCGCCGGTCAGCGCATCCTCCAGCTGCTGTAAATAGCGCAGCGTGGCGGCCCCGGCAGGCAACCGTTCGACCAGAATATCCAGTACGCCGCCGCATGGCAGCGCGCGGTCAGGCGTGTCGCCCCCCTCACCGTAGCGCACCAGTTGACTGGCGGCAGAGAACGCCTGCTGCTGAACGCGGGTGATAAAATTCTCCTCGACGCAGCCGCCGGAAAGGGAACCGCTGTAGCGCCCATCGGCGCGAATCACCATCATCGCGCCCGGCGGGCGCGGCGATGAGCCGTACGTGCTGAGCACGGTACACAGCCACACCGGCTGCGCTTCCGCCCACTGCTGCGCCATCCTTACCACCTGCACATCAAGAGAGTGCATGACTTTCTCCGCTCATCGTTTCCGCCCTTTTTCTTCCCGTAAGCATAGCAATGAAAAACCCGGCCGCAGCCGGGTTGAGATTAGCTATTTTTTCAAGGTTAACTGTAAGCATGCAGCGTACGCTGGCACAGTGCCGAGCGAACGCAGTCGTCTTTACCGAAACGCACCACGCCAATCATCTCATCCTCTTCGAAGCGCGCCAGCGCATCGGCAAGGCCAGATTTGACGCTGGCGGGCAGGTCGCACTGGGTGACATCACCGTTGACAATGACCGTGACGTTTTCGCCCAGGCGGGTCAGGAACATCTTCATCTGCGCAGCGGTGACGTTTTGCGCCTCATCCAGAATCACCACCGCATTCTCAAAGGTACGTCCGCGCATATAAGCGAAGGGCGCGATCTCTACCTTGGCGATTTCGGGTCGCAGGCAGTACTGCATAAAGGAAGCGCCGAGACGTTTAACCAGAACGTCGTATACCGGTCGGAAATACGGGGCGAACTTCTCGGAAATGTCTCCGGGGAGGAAACCGAGATCCTCATCCGCCTGCAGAACCGGGCGCGTCACAATTATCCTTTCGATGTCCTTATTGATCAGGGCCTCAGCCGCTTTGGCTGCGCTAATCCAGGTTTTACCGCAACCGGCTTCACCGGTGGCGAATATCAGCTGTTTCGATTCTATGGCGTTAAGATAGTGCGCCTGAGCTTCATTTCTGGCTTCAATCGGACCACGATCGCGTGAATCACGCGCCATACCAATTGAGTCCAACCCACCCATCTGCACCAGCGAAGTGACCGATTCTTCTTCGCGCTGACGGTGACTGCGAGAATCACTACGAACGACTCTTCTTGCTTCACGACGCGCTTTGATCACTGCTTTCTGTCTTCCCATAGTGGCACCTTACAGTTGGTTTCATTTATCGCGGCGGATCACCCGCGGCGATGATTTGAACGCTTTAGAGGTTTTGTTGGCTTCCTTGTAAGCCGTATCGAGCCAGTGAGAAAAGTGTGCAACAACGCCGAAACGCTGCCGCGCACCGGTAAACATCGGAAAAGAATTTGAAGGCGATAAAAGAAAAGTGAAGAGGATTCTCACGCGGGAGGCAATCCCCCGCAGCGTACTGCGCTAGCTGAAGTGTATTTAACTGTCCGTATAAGGACCGGGCCATGCGCGAACTCCAGTGGACTTAGCCACACAACTGACGACGCTATGACTAAAGTTCATCATATTTCCGCCGATTTGCAACACTATTTTTACTTTACGGCAAAGAAAACCTGCGTGGCGCTGCCTTAGCCCGGTGCGCTTAAATTAAATTAATAATAATATTCAGTAAGATAGGTAATTCAGCACTTAACAAACTGTTTCAGAAAATTCGGACGTCACAGCGAGACAGGAGAAATTTAAGGCGGGCTTAACAGCAGCGCCTGGCACCGCGAACGGCGGACAAGCACTGTACATTAATTAATCAGGCTTCGAGCAACGGCTGCCCCAGATAATGATTTTTGTCCGCCACGCCGGGCAAAACAAAAAAGTATCCGCCGCCGATGGGACGAATATATTCTTCCAGCGCTTCGCCGTTGAGTCGTTTCTGCACGGTAATAAAGCCTTTGCTTAAATCGTGCTGATAACAGACGAACAGCAGCCCCATATCCAGCTGCCCTGCCCCGGTAATCCCCGAGGAATAGCTGTAGCCGCGCCGCAGCATCAGGCTGCTGTCGGTTTGCGGCGTGCGCGGATTGGCGAGCCGGATATGCGCATCCAGCGCAATAATTTCGCCGTCCGGATCGCCGGCGTAATCCGGCACGTCGTGCTCGTGCTGCATCCCCAGCGGCGCGCCGGACAACTTCTCACGACCAAAAATGGTTTGCTGCTCGCCCAGCGGCGTGCGGTCCCACATTTCAACGTGAAAACGGATGATGCGCACCGCCTGATAGCTGCCGCCGTGCGTCCACGCCGGTTCCTGCTGTTCCGGTGTCACCCACAACAGCTGGTCCATCAACTGCGCATTGTGGGTATCCGGATTGGCGGTGCCATCTTTGAAACCCAGCAGGTTGATCGGCGTTTCGCGCCCTTTGCTGCGTGCAGCGTGATCGGCGATAAAGCCGTCGCGCCGCCAGCGCACCGCCAGCAGATCCGGCGTGTGCTTGATGATATCGCGCAGCGCGTGAATCACCGTATCCTGGGTATTGGCGCAGATCTGAATCAGCAGGTCGCCATGACACTGCGCGGCGTCGAGCGAATCGTTGGGAAAGCGTGTCATCGTCTGCAGCTGGCTGGGTTTATGCGCGGCCAGCCCGAAGCGCTCGTCGAACAGTGAATGCCCCACCGACAGCGTCAGGGTCAGGTTATCGGGCGCAATGTCCGCACCCAGGATGCCGGAGTCGAGCGGCGGCAGCTGCGGATTGGGCACCGCCGGCGCCGGTCCGCCCTGGGTGAGAAAGGCAAAGCGCTGCGTCAGCAGCCGCAGCAGGCGTTCCAGTTCGGCTTTATCACTGGCCAGCACATCAAACGCCACCAGCATCATAGATGCCTGCTGCGGCGTCAGGATGCCGGCCTGATGAGCGCCGTAAAACGGTTGCGCCTGCTGGCGCGCATCGGGTGCAACCGTGCCGGGTGAGAAACTCTCTGCCGCGCTGGCGGCATGGAACGGACAGCCGCCGCCCAGTGCCGCCGCGCCACCCAGCATGCCCAATCCCTGTAACAGACGACGACGCGACGGTTGCGCCGCGTCATTTTTTTTACTCATGATTAATCAAGACCTAAAGTGCCGCGCAGCAGGGAGAGATCTTCCGCCAGCGTGGTGATGGGCCCTTTCAGCGCATTACGGTCGCTGGTGGTCAGCTTTTCATAGGAGGCAAAACCGTCTTTGGTACGGTATTTGCTGAGAATGCCATCCACCTTCTTAAAGTTCGCGTCCACTTTCGCCAGCAGCTGCGGATTGGCTTTTTGCAGCAGAGGACGCAGCAGATCAACGATTTTCTGTGCGCCGTCGATGTTGGCCTGAAAATCGGACAGATCGGTACGGCTGTAGCGATCTTCCTCACCAGAGATTTTGCTGGACGCCACCTCTTCAATCAGTCCTGCCGCGCCACCAACCACTTTCGCCGGCGGGAAGGCCAGCTCGCTGACGCGGGTTTGCAGATCCTGCACATCCTTATACAGCTGGTCAGCGAACGCGTCCGCGCCTTTGGTGGTGTTGTCGGCGAACAGCAGTTTTTCCAGCCGGTGGAAGCCGGTAAATTTCGGATCTTCCGCTTTTTTCTCGAAGTCATCTTCACGCGCGTCAATGCTGCCGTCGAGGTCAGAGAACAGTTCGGCAATCGGCTCGATGCGCTCATAGTGCACACGCGTCGGCGCATACAGCGCTTTGGCTTTTTCCACGTCACCGGCTTTTACCGCGTCGGTAAAGGCTTTGGTGCCGGCCACCAGCGCGCTCACCTCGCCCATCACGTAGACTTTGTAATCGGCAATCGGCCCGACCAGCTGCAGCACGTCTGGCTTGCCGCTGCTGGCTTTTTGGCTGTCACCGCTGACCACCAGCTTGCCTTTCGGATTAGTGAGCAGGCCGCAGGTCATGTCATATTCACCCGCTTCCAGGTTGGCGGTGAGCTTCTGGCTGAAGCCGGGCGCGATGTTTTCGCGCTCCTCCACCACCATCACGCCTTTGAGGATTTCCCACTCCAGCGCTTTCTGGCTGTTGTTTTTGATGATGAACTGGGTTTTACCGGCCTGCACGTTGAGCGACATCGGCTCGCACTGCTTGTCAGTGACCGTCACCGTGACCTGCGGTACGGCAGCGGCAGAAGCGGCACCGGACAGCGCCAGCATGGAGAGCAACAGCGCCTTACGGCGGAAGCGAATCGTCATAGTCATATCCCTGTTACATGAAGGTACAGGCGCACGCGCGCCTGCGAAAAGTTAGCGCACCGACCGTGCGGCGCTGGGTGCCGGACGCGCCGGGAAGAAAAACAGCAGCAGCGCCGGGATCAGATAAATCAGCCATACCGCGACTTCGCTGACGCTCGGCGCTTCCTGATAACCCAGAATGCCTTCCAGCAGCGTGCCAAAGATCGAATGGGTAGAGAGCGTGTTGCTGAAGTCAAACGCGGTCGCCTGGAAGTGGTTCCACAGTCCCGCCTCGTGGAAGGCGCGGATCGCCCCCGCCGCCAGTCCGGCCGCCACCAGCAGGATGAACAGGCTGGTCCAGCGGAAGAAGTGCGCCATGTTAAGACGCACCCCGCCGTAGTAAATCAGCATGCCCAGCACGATGGCGGTCGCCAGACCCAGCACCGCGCCAATCGGTGGCGCATAGCCAACATCCTGGGTAAACGCCGCCAGCAGAAAAAACACCGACTCCAGCCCTTCCCGCGCCACGGCGAGAAACACCATCAGCACCAGCGGCAACCCGCTGCCGCCCGGCTTCTGCAGCGCCTGATCGACGGATTTTTCCAGCGTAGCTTTGATATTGCGCGACACCTTGCGCATCCAGAACACCATTGAGGTGAGGATCACCACGGCAATTACCGCCACGATGCCCTCGAACAGTTCCTGCTGTTTCTGCGGGAACTCACCGGTGGTTTCGTTGATGAAAATACCGAGCGCGAGGCACAGCGCCGCAGCAATAAACACGCCGGCCCACATCGCGGGGAACCACTGGCTGCGCTGGGTGCGTTTGAGATAGCTGGCAATCAGGCTGACGATGAGCGCTGCCTCGAGACCTTCGCGCAGCATAATGAGAAAGGGAACGAACATCACCAACCTCTTGAATGTTAAGGAGGGTAAACCTTAGGTAAAAATACGTAAAGTGCGAACGATATCGATTATCATTATCGCGGATGAAAATACAAGTCACCGCGCGAAATTAATTTTGCTTTTGCGGGTCAGGTAGCGATGCGGGAAAGTCAGGGCGGAGTGACAGATTGCGCGATAAATCGTGCGCAGAGGACGAGACATGAAAACTGCGGGGAACACGGCACACGCGCTCCCCGCTTTACTCAGGCCAACACCGTTATTTGGTGTTGTATTCCGCTTCGGCGGCATCGAAACGCTGCTGCGCTTCAGCCGACGGTTCGCGGCCGGCCAGGCTCACCACGACAATCGCGATGCTGGCAAACAGGAAGCCCGGGATGATTTCATACAGGTTGAGCCAGGCGTACTGCTTCCAGATCAGCACCGTAGCGGCCCCGATAATCATGCCGGCCAGCGCGCCGTTGCGCGTCATACGCTTCCAGCACACGCCGAACAGCACCACCGGACCGAATGCGGCACCAAAGCCTGCCCAGGCGTAGCTCACCAGGCCGAGCACGCGGTTCTCCGGGTTGGAGGCCAGCGCAATTGCCACCAGCGCAATCACCAGCACCATTAAACGGCCAACCCACACCAGCTCTTTCTGGCTGGCATTTTTACGCAGGAAACCTTTATACAGGTCTTCGGTCAGCGCGCTCGAGCACACCAGCAGCTGACAGCTCAGGGTCGACATCACCGCCGCCAGAATAGCTGACAGCAGAATACCGGCGATCCACGGATTGAACAGAATGCGCGCCAGCTCGATAAACACGCGCTCGCCGTTTTCGCTTACGCCCGCCGCCTGCTCCGGATGGTTCTGGAAATAGGCGATACCGAAGAAGCCCACCGCAACAGCACCGGCCAGGCACAGGATCATCCAGGCCATGCCGATGCGGCGCGCGGTGCGAATAGAACGGTGCGAGTCTGCGGCCATGAAGCGCGCCAGAATGTGCGGCTGGCCGAAGTAGCCGAGGCCCCAGCCGAGCAGTGAAATCACCGCCACGAAGTTGAGGCCCTTCAGCATATCGAGGTTTTCCAGGCTTTTCGCTTCAATCACGGCCAGCGAATCATCCAGGCCACCGACGGCGATAATCACAATCACCGGCGTCAGAATCAGGGCAAAAATCATCAGGCTGGCCTGTACGGTATCGGTCCAGCTCACCGCCAGGAAGCCACCCACCAGCGTATAAAGAATGGTTGCTGCCGCGCCAGCCCACAGCGCGGTTTCATAACTCATGCCGAAAGTGCTTTCAAACAGGCGCGCACCCGCCACGACGCCCGAGGCACAGTAAATGGTGAAGAAGATCAGGATTACCAGTGCCGAGATGACGCGCAGAATTTTGCTGTGGTCTTCGAAGCGGCTGGTGAAAAAGTCTGGCAGGGTTAAGGCATTATTGTGATGCTCGGTCTGCACGCGCAGGCGACCCGCAACAATTTTCCAGTTCAGCCACGCGCCAATCGTCAGGCCGATGGCAATCCAGCTCTCAGAGATCCCGGAGAGAAAAATCGCGCCCGGCAGTCCCATCAGCAGCCAGCCGCTCATGTCCGAGGCCCCGGCCGACAGCGCGGTTACCACGCTGCCCAGGCTGCGACCGCCCAGAATATAGTCGTCAAAGTTTTTGGTTGAGCGGTACGCGATAAAACCAATCAACACCATCCCGAGGATGTAAATGATAAATGTCACCAGCATCGGTGTACTTACTGTCATCTGTCTCTCCACTTATTATTTGATCTCTTAAGAGAAATCTTTTTCCTGCGTTACCGGAACGGGATAACGTCAGGGCTTTACCGCATCCAGAGAAAGCGATTTCTCATAAGGCGCGGTATCCTGCCGCAAAGGTGCGACGCGCACAATGCATTTAACACAGCTGTTACCTGGGTTTCACCTGACTTTGCATTTTTCATGCTCACAGGTTGCGCCTGTTCACATTTTAAGTTGCACCTGATGTCAGCCAGGATGCGTTTTGTTGCGGTGGGTTGCAACTCTGGCGAGATTCTTGCAGCAAGTTCTGTGCCGCTTTTGCTGCGTTAACAAAAAAGGCGGTTAAAAACGTGCAACCGAGGTCACATTTAACACGGTTGCACAAAGTTGCAACATGAGTGATAGTGCAGCCCACGCTGAAGTTGATTCACACTTTGAGGACGAGGAAATCATGGGAACCACCACCATGGGGGTGAAGCTGGATGAAGCCACCCGCGATCGCATTAAACTGGCGGCGCAAAAGATTGACCGCACGCCGCACTGGCTGATCAAGCAGGCAATTTTTAACTATCTCGGCCAGCTGGAAGCGGGAGAAACGCTGGCGGAGATCCCGCTGCAGCTGAATGATGCCGCAGACGATGAGCGTGTGCCGGAAGAGAGCTTCCAGCCTTTCCTCGACTTCGCCGAACACATTTTGCCGCAGTCGGTCAGCCGCTCGGCCATCACCGCCGCGTGGCGTCGTCCGGAGACCGATGCGGTGCCGATGCTGCTGGAGCAGGCGCGTCTCCCTGCCCCGCTGGCAGAGAAAACCCACCAGCTGGCATACAGCCTGGCGGACAAGCTACGGCACCAAAAAGGGGCAACCGGACGCGCCGGCATGGTGCAAAGCCTGCTGCAGGAGTTCTCGCTCTCGTCTCAGGAAGGCGTGGCGCTGATGTGCCTGGCGGAAGCGCTGCTGCGTATTCCTGACAAGCCCACCCGCGATGCGCTGATCCGCGATAAAATCAGCAACGGCAACTGGCAGTCCCATCTGGGCCGCAGCCCGTCGATGTTCGTCAACGCCGCCACCTGGGGCCTGCTGTTTACCGGGCGTCTGGTCTCCACGCACAATGAAGCCAACCTGTCTAAATCGTTGAACCGCATCATCGGCAAGAGCGGCGAACCGCTGATCCGCAAAGGCGTGGATATGGCGATGCGCCTGATGGGCGAACAGTTCGTCACCGGCGAAACCATCGCCGAGGCGCTGGCCAACGCGCGCAAGCTGGAAGAGAAAGGCTTCCGCTACTCGTATGACATGCTGGGCGAAGCGGCACTCACCGCCAGCGATGCCAAAGCCTATCTTATTTCCTATCAGCAGGCGATTCACGCCATTGGTAAAGCCTCCAACGGACGCGGCATTTATGAAGGTCCGGGCATTTCCATTAAGCTGTCGGCGCTGCATCCGCGCTACAGCCGCGCGCAGTATGAGCGGGTGATGGAAGAGCTTTACCCGATCCTGAAATCGCTGACGCTGCTGGCGCGCTCGTATGACATCGGCATCAACATCGATGCCGAAGAAGCCGATCGCCTGGAGCTGTCGCTCGATCTGCTGGAAAAACTCTGTTTTGAGCCGGAGCTGGAAGGCTGGAACGGCATCGGTTTCGTGATTCAGGCTTATCAGAAGCGCTGCCCGTTTGTGATTGATGCGCTGGTGGATCTGGCGCAGCGCAGCCGCCGTCGTCTGATGATCCGTCTGGTGAAAGGCGCTTACTGGGATAGCGAAATCAAACGCGCGCAGATGGAAGGCCTCGAGGGCTATCCGGTTTATACCCGCAAGGTGTACACCGACATCTCCTACCTCGCCTGTGCGCGTAAATTGCTGGCGGTGCCTAACCTGATTTATCCGCAGTTTGCCACCCACAACGCCCACACGCTGGCGGCGATCTACCAGCTGGCGGGCAACAACTACTATCCTGGCCAGTACGAGTTCCAGTGCCTGCACGGCATGGGCGAACCGCTGTACGAGCAGGTAGTGGGCAAAGTGGCCGACGGCAAGCTGAACCGGCCATGCCGGATTTATGCGCCGGTCGGTACCCACGAAACGCTGCTGGCCTACCTGGTGCGTCGCCTGCTGGAAAACGGCGCCAATACCTCGTTCGTCAACCGCATCGCTGACAATACACTGCCGATTGACGAGCTGGTGGCCGATCCGGTGGCTGCGGTGGAGAAAATGGGTGTCGCAGAAGGCGCCATTGGCCTGCCGCATCCGAAGATTCCGCTGCCGCGCGATCTGTATGGCGACAAGCGTGTTAACTCTGCCGGTCTGGATCTGGCCAACGAACACCGCCTGGCGTCGCTCTCCAGCGCCCTGCTCTCCAGCGCCAGCCAGCCGTGGCAGGCTCAGCCGATCATTGATGGCGAGCTGGGTAGCGGCAGCAGCCGCGCGGTGATCAACCCGGCCACGCCGGCGGATATCGTCGGCAGTGTGCGGGAAGCCACCCCTGAAGAGGTCTCCTGTGCGCTGGATGCCGCGGTGAATGCCGGACCGATCTGGTTCGCCACGCCGCCGCAGGAGCGCGCCGCGATCCTCGAACGTGCCGCTCAGGCGATGGAAGACCAGATGCAGCAGCTGATTGGTTTGCTGGTGCGTGAGGCGGGTAAAACCTACAACAACGCCATTGCCGAAGTGCGCGAAGCGGTAGACTTCCTCTACTACTACGCCGGCATGGTGCGTGACGATTTCGATAACGAAACCCATCGCCCGCTCGGTCCGGTAGTGTGCATCAGCCCGTGGAACTTCCCGCTGGCGATCTTCACCGGCCAGATTGCCGCCGCCCTGGCAGCGGGCAACAGCGTGCTGGCGAAACCCGCCGAGCAGACGCCGCTGATTGCCGCGCAGGCGGTGCAGATCATGCTGGATGCCGGCGTACCGGCTGGCGTGCTGCAACTGCTGCCCGGTCAGGGCGAAACGGTGGGTGCGCAGCTGACCGGCGACGAGCGGGTGCGCGGCGTGATGTTCACCGGCTCAACCGCAGTCGCCACCCTGCTGCAGCGCAACCTGGCTGGCCGCCTCGATCCGCAGGGTCGCCCGACGCCGCTGATCGCCGAGACTGGCGGCATGAACGCCATGATCGTCGACTCTTCAGCGCTCACCGAACAGGTGGTGGTGGATATCGTGGCGTCCGCGTTTGACAGCGCCGGCCAGCGCTGCTCGGCGCTGCGTCTGCTGTGCATCCAGGACGATGTGGCTGACCACACGCTGAAGATGCTGCGTGGTGCCATGGCTGAATGCCGCATGGGCAATCCGGAGCGTCTGTCGACCGACGTCGGTCCGGTGATCGATGCTGAAGCCAAAGCCAACATCGAGCGTCATATCCAGGCGATGCGCAATAAAGGCTTTACCGTGTATCAGGCGGTGCAGGAGCATCCGCAGGACAGCAAAGAGTGGCACAGCGGCACCTTTATCAAACCGACGCTGATTGAGCTCGATCAGGTCAGCGATCTGGATAAAGAGGTGTTCGGTCCGGTGCTGCACGTGGTGCGCTTTGCGCGCAACAACCTGCCGCAGCTGATTGAGCAGATCAACGCCTCGGGCTATGGCCTGACGCTTGGCGTGCATACCCGTATCGACGAAACCATTGCGCAGGTAACAGCCGGGGCGAAAGTCGGCAACCTGTACGTTAACCGTAACATGGTGGGCGCGGTGGTCGGCGTGCAGCCGTTCGGCGGCGAAGGCCTGTCGGGCACCGGTCCGAAAGCCGGCGGTCCGCTCTATCTCTACCGCCTGCTGGCACATCGTCCGGACGGTGCTCTGCGCATCACCTTTGATCGTCAGGATGCCGAACGGCCGGTGGACAGCAGCGTGCGCACTACGCTGCTGAGCGCGCATCAGGCATTGCAGAGCTGGGCACAGGATAAGCCGGAGCTGCTGGCGCTGTGTCAGCGTTACGATGCGCTGAGCCAGGCCGGGACCGTGCGACTGCTGCCGGGCCCGACCGGTGAGCGCAACACCTTTACGCTGCTGCCGCGCGATCGGGTGCTGTGTATCGCAGATAACCAGCAGGATGCGCTGATTCAGCTGGCGGCGGTCACCAGCGTCGGTAGCCAGGCACTGTGGCAGGATGACGAGCTGCATCGGACGCTGCGCCAGTCGCTGCCGACCGCGGTGCAGGCGCGCATCACGCTGGCGAAAGATGTGCTGGCGGCGGAGTTTGATGCGGTGATCTATCACGGCGATGCCGATCAGCTGCGCAGCCTGTGCGAACAGATTGCCGCCCGCGAAGGCGCGATTGTGTCAGTGCAGGGCTTTGCCCGCGGCGAGACCAATCTGCTGCTGGAACGTCTGCTGATTGAGCGCTCGCTGAGCGTCAATACTGCGGCTGCCGGCGGCAACGCCAGCCTGATGACTATTGGTTAAGTAAAGCAGGATCGCCATGGATGGCGTAATGGAGATCGGTGAAGGACACCGCAAGTTGTAACAAGGCCGTAGCGGCGCCATTCATTGTGCGAGGAATCGCGCCGCTACGAAACGTGCCCTCGTTTTTGTTCCACTTTAAAGCTTACCAGCGCACATCACGCCACCGACTTACTGCGTTTCAAACCAATCAACGTCGGGAACACAAACAGCGACTGCCCCAGCCCGCGGTTGGTCAGCGACCACACCGCCACTGAACACAGCGAACAGATGCCGACAATCGCCAGCGGATAGAAGCACGCCCACAGCAGCGCAAACCACGTCTGCTCAAACAAATGATGGCGCTGCGCAAACAGAATCGCCGACATGCCGAAGAACTCAATAAAAATGCGGTGGATAACGTAGATCTGTAGCGTGTTGCGGCCAATCCAGTTGAAGTAACGCATGCTGAAGTGCGCGTTGAGCCAGCGGCACGCCGCCACGCTCACCAGCACCGCGATGATGCACATGAACAGGCTCTTATCGAGGCCAAAAATCACGTGCAGACCGGACAGCGCCGCCAGCGCGGCCCACGGCAGAAGGTTCTCGCGGCGCAGCTGACTCAGGCGCAACATCAGCGGGCTCCAGAACGCGCCCAGCAGGAAGAACAGGAAATACTGCGCCACGCTCTGCGGTCCCCAGTAGGGAATGATCTTCTCCACCGCCAGATAATTCAGCACCACCGCCGCCACCAGCAGCGCCACTTTGTGCTGACGGAAGATTTTGGCGCACAGGAAGTAGATCGCCAGACCGTACAGGTACCACGAGGTGCTCATCGCCAGGAAGGTCAGCTTAAGGAACTCCAGCAGCGAACCGGCGTAAGCCGCGTTGAGGTTCTGCGAGATACGCTGGCCGGTGATTTCAGTCGAAATGCCGACAATCGACCACCACTGAATAAAGCCCCACAGCACGTAGAGATAGAACAGATTGGTAATGCGGCTGGTAAATACCTGTTTCCACGGCCGGTTGAGAATGCCGTTGGTGGCAAGCAGGCCGGAGACGAAGAAAAAGGCGGGCATACGCAACGGTGATAACACCGTATTAAACTGCACCCATATTTCCGCCGGGATCCAGCCGGCACTGAGATATTTAACCGTGCCTTCAAAGCCGGGTAATACGGTGTGATACAGTACCACCAGCAATATGCACACTCCTTTC
>NZ_JASEWO010000237.1:0-5458 GCF_030024295.1 Pantoea sp. Pa-EAmG | reverse complement strand
ATCCACGCCTAATATTGCAAAAACATGAATAACTGGTCGGATCACTAAGGAGCATTACCATGCGTTTGGCACATTCCGTGATAGCCCTGGCGCTGCTGCTGCCCAGCCTTGCCTCAGCCCATGCGTTTAAGGTTGGCGAGCGCGTACCGGCAGTCGGCGTTAACGACAAAGGAGAACTGCTGTATCAGCAGGAGAAGTTTCGCTACCAGCCCTGGAACAGCGCCCAGCTGAGTGGCAAAGTGCGGGTCATCCTGCATATTGCCGGACGCTCGTCAGCCAAAGAACAGAACGCCGCGCTGATTGAAGCCATCAAAGCCGCCCAGCTGCCGCACGACCGCTATCAGACCACCACGGTGGTTAATACCGATGATGCCATTCCCGGCACCGGGATGTTTGTGCGCAGCAGCATTGAGAGCAATAAACAGCAGTATCCGTGGTCGCAGTTTATTGTCGACAGCAACGGCAACGCGCGCAAGGCGTGGCAGCTGGAGAAAGGCGGTTCGGCAATTGTGATTCTGGACAAGACCGGCCATGTGCGTTACGTCAAAGACGGTCCGCTGACGCAGGATGAAGTGCAGCAGGCGATGAAACTGATCCATCAGCTGCTGCAGGCGTGATCGCGCCACAGCGGGCGGCGCGCACAGCGTATCAGAACAGCGAGACGCGGAAGCCCGGATTCAGGAACGACTCGCGCGGCGCGTAGTCGAGGGTTTTGCCCTGCCAGTCATGCACGTGCGCGCCAGCGGCAATGGCTACCGCATGGCCGGCACCGGTATCCCAGATATTGGTCGGCCCGAAGCGCGGATAGAGCTGCGCCTTGCCCTCTGCCACCAGGCAGAACTTGAGCGAGGAGCCGATAGCGGTGGTCTGATGCTCGCCCAGTTGGGTCAGATACTCTTTCAGCTCTTCGTCTTTATCAGCGTGCGAACGGCTCACTACCACCAGCAGCGGTCGCGCTTCACGTACGTGGATCTGCGTGGTGTGGCCGCCCTCTTCTTTCCACGCTTTGCCTTCGGCCGCAGAATACATCACCCCCAGCGCCGGCGCGTACACCACGCCCAGCACCGGTTTGCCGTGCTCAATCAGCGCGATATTGACCGTGAACTCGCCGTTACGCTTAATGAACTCTTTGGTGCCGTCGAGCGGATCGACCAGCCAGTATTGCTGCCAGTGCTGACGCACATCCCAGCCGGGTGGATCCTCTTCTGACAGCACCGGCACGTCAGGCGTCAGGGCCGCTAAGCCCTGCACGATAACCTGATGTGCCGCCAGATCGGCCGCCGTGACCGGTGAATCATCCGATTTACGCGTCACGTCCAGCGGTTGTGCGCCATCGTAGACCTGCATAATGGCATCGCCCGCGCTGCGCGCCAGCTGGCAAATTTTATCTAACATTGTTCACCTCATTTCGGCTGATGCTGCCGCTGAACCCCGGCAGCCCGTCTCCAGATATTTTAGCAGGTGCGCTGTGACAGCCGCAGCTAAGCGTATTCGCTTTGATTATCAATATCATAGTTCGCTCGTGACGGCTATGGCGCAATGCTGAATGGCAGGCACTCCGTCAGCTTGCCCAGGAAAGAGGCAAAATCCAGAGCCTCATCACAAATTGAAATGATAATTCGTCATGGTTTTACATTATTTTGAGAGGCCCATTAAAGCGAACAAGGAGCAAGCCATGTTCAAAGCGAGCATGTCGTTACTGGCACTGTGCGTTGCAGCCGCCACGGTGCAGGCTGCCACGGTGGATTTACGCATTCTGGAAACCACCGATCTGCACAGCAACATGATGGATTTCGATTACTACAAAGACACGCCGACCGAAAAGTTTGGTCTGGTGCGCACCGCCACGCTCATCCAGCAGGCGCGCGGCGAAGTAGCAAACAGCGTGCTGGTGGATAACGGCGACATTATTCAGGGTAGCCCGCTGGGTGATTACATGGCGGCCAAAGGCCTGCAGCCGGGAGAAATCCATCCGGTGTATAAAGCCCTTAATACGCTGGATTATGCGGTAGGCAATCTGGGTAACCACGAATTTAACTACGGCCTGCCCTATCTGCAGCAGGCGATTGCCGGGGCACGTTTTCCCTACATCAATGCCAACGTTATCGATGAAACCAGTGGCAAGCCGCTGTTTACCCCCTATTTAATTAAAGAAACCACGGTAAAAGACCGCGACGGCAAGCCGCATACGCTGAAAATCGGCTATATCGGCTTCGTACCACCGCAGATTATGGTGTGGGATCGCAACAATCTGCAGGGTAAAGTGCGCGTTGATGACATCACCGAGACAGCGAAGCGCTATGTGCCGGAAATGCGCGCAAAAGGTGCTGAAATAATCATCGCTATTCCGCACTCCGGTCTGAGCAGTGAGCCGTACCATGCCATGGCGGAAAACTCGGTGTATTACCTCAGTCAGGTGCCAGGTATCAATGCCATCATGTTCGGCCATGCGCACGCGGTGTTTCCCGGCAAAGAGTTTGCGGAGATTAAAGGCGCGGATATCGCTCAGGGCACGCTTAACGGCGTACCGGCGGTAATGCCCGGCATGTGGGGCGATCATCTCGGCGTAGTTGACCTGGTGCTGAAAAATGACAGCGGCAACTGGCAGGTGACCCTGGGTAAAGCCGAAGCGCGGCCAGTTTACGATGCGGTGGCGAAAAAATCGCTGGCGGCGGAAGATGCCGATCTGGTGAAAGTGCTGGCCGACGATCATCGCGCTACGCGTGAGTTTGTGGCAAAACCGATCGGCAAGTCGGCGGATGTGATGTACAGCTATCTGTCGCTGGTGCAGGACGATCCCACCGTGCAGATCGTCAATAATGCGCAGCGTGCTTACGTCGAACGCTTCATTCAGGGCGATCCCGATCTGGGCCGCTTACCGGTGCTCTCGGCAGCGGCCCCGTTCAAGGCCGGCGGCCGTAAGAACGATCCGGCCAGCTATGTTGAAGTGGAAAAAGGCGATCTTACCTTCCGTAATGCCGCCGATCTCTATCTCTACCCGAATACGCTGGTGGTGATGAAAGTCAGCGGCGCGCAGGTGAAAGAGTGGCTGGAGTGCTCGGCAGCGCAGTTTAATCAGATCGACGTGCATCGTCGTCAGCCGCAGTCGCTGATCAACTGGGATTTCCGCACCTACAATTTTGATGTAATTGACGGCGTGCAGTATCAGATCGATGTAACGCAACCGGCGCGCTACGACGCCGAATGCCAGCTGATTAACCCGGCGGCATCACGTATTCAGGATCTGCGCTGGCAGGGCAAACCGATCGACCCCAAAGCGACCTTCCTCGTTGCCACCAATAATTACCGTGCCTGGGGCGGGAAATTTGCCGGTACCGGTGAGCAGTATGTTGCGTTTGCTTCGCCGGATGAGAACCGCTCGGTGGTGGCCGCCTACATCAGCAGCGAAACCCGCGCCCACGGCGCGGTGCAGCCACAGGCCGATCACAACTGGCGGCTGGCACCGATCGCCAGCGCAACGCCGCTTGATATTCGCTTTGAGACCGCGCCGGGCGCAAAAGCCACGCAGTTTATTGAGAAGTATGCTGATTATCCGATGAAAGCCGTCGGCAGTGATGAAACGGGCTTTGCCATCTGGCAGGTAGATCTACAGAAGCAGGCAGAGAAGAAGTAGTGACCGCGGGCGCCAGATATGGCGCCCGCTGTTTATTACAGGATTTCCAGCAGCTCGACTTCGAAAATCAGGGTGCTGAATGGCGGGATAGAGGCACCCGCGCCGCGCTCGCCGTAAGCGAGATTGTGCGGAATGGCCAGCTCCCACTTCGAACCAACCGGCATCAGGGTCAGCGCTTCAATCCAACCGGCAATCACGCCGCTGACCGGGAATTCAGCCGGTTCGCCACGGGCAACGGAGCTATCAAACACGGTGCCGTCAATCAGCTTACCGGTGTAGTGCACGCGTACGCGATCCTGACGTGATGGGATCGGACCATCGCCCTGGGTGATGACGCTGAACTGCAGGCCGGATTCGGTGCTGCTCACGCCCTCACGCTGTGCATTCTGCTCAAGGAACTGCTGGCCTTCGGCCGCCATGGCTTCGACGCGCTCACGACGTACACCTTCGGCACGCTCGTGGACTTCACGCAGCGCACGGTGTACCACGTCAACCGGAACTGCCGGTGAGTTCCCTTCCAGCGCGTCGCGCAGGCCCGCAAGCAGCGCTTCTGGCTGCAGACCCTGCAGTCCAGACTCTTGCAGCTGCTGACCAACCTGTAAACCGATACCGTAACTTGCTTGTGATTCGACGCTGTCAAATGAAGGGGTCGTCATCTTGTTTCCTTAATCCCGGAGAAAATAGAACCGGCAGCATAACAGCGCAGGCGGCTGGCGTAAAATCTCGCGCGCCGCGGATGACATTTCCCGGGGAAAGAGAAACAATATGCAGGTCAAATTTTTCAATGCTGGCAGGCACTTCGCGCCCGCTTTGCCCATACTATAGAACAAGAGAGCATCCATGGGCCAAATCGCCCCACGACGTCGCAGGACGCGCGCACCGCGTACCTTATTTTCCCGGTTGCAACGCTGGCTGCCTGACAGGCGCGTCACGACCGCCAGCGAGGAGGAGGAAAGAATGGCTTCTGAAACCCCGTCGCGTATACCCGCTGTACTGCAGCGCATCTGGCATCTGCTGGATAACGTACGCTGGATGGATCCGCTGCCGCCGCTGCACCGACGCGGTATCGTTATTGCCCTTCTGGTGATGCTGCTGGCGTTTCTCTGGCCTGCCAGCACGCCGCAGTATCCGGTGGAGCGTCCGGCAGAGAGCAGCGGCAAAGAGGTGCCGATGCAGGCGGAAATCTACGATAACAATGCGCAGCCGCCGCAGAATACGACGCCGAAAAGTGATGCCCAGGGCGAATGGCACAGCTATACCGTGGCCTCGGGCCAGACGCTGGCACAGCTGTTCCGTGACAACAATCTGCCGGTCAATGATGTGTTTGCCATGGCGCGGGTGGAAGGCGATGGGCAGCCGCTGAGCGCGCTGCAGAGTGGTCAGCAGGTCAAGATTCGTCAGAACGCGCAGGGCGTGGTGACCGGCTTAACGGTTGAGAGCAGTAACGGCCCGGTGCTGTTTACCCGCCAGCCGGACGGCAGCTTTATCCGCGCGCAGTAAGCGACAGAAACAAAAACGCCGGCACAAGGCCGGCGCTTTCAAACTAAGTAAAAAATTACTCAGCTACTACATTCACAACCAGTTTCGCGAATACTTCGCTGTGAACCTGGAAGTCAACTTCGTGCTCACCGGTGGTGCGCAGAACGCCGTTTGGCAGGCGAACTTCGCTCTTCGCCACTTCAACGCCAGCTGCAGTAACTGCATCAGCGATGTCGCGCGTACCGATGGAACCGAACAGTTTACCTTCGTCGCCTGCTTTAGACGCGAGAGTAACGGTGCCCAGTGCATTGATTTTCTCTGCACGTGCGTTAGCAGCAGCCAGAA
>NZ_JASEWO010000236.1:0-5459 GCF_030024295.1 Pantoea sp. Pa-EAmG | reverse complement strand
CGATGGTAGTGTGGGGCCTCCCCATGCGAGAGTAGGGAACTGCCAGGCATCAAATTAAAGTGTGCTGATATGGCTCAGTTGGTAGAGCGCACCCTTGGTAAGGGTGAGGTCCCCAGTTCGACTCTGGGTATCAGCACCAGTTATGGCATGAGTTCGGTTTAAAAGAATTTGCCTGGCGGCAACAGCGCGGTGGTCCCACCTGACCCCATGCCGAACTCAGAAGTGAAACGCCGTAGCGCCGATGGTAGTGTGGGGTCTCCCCATGCGAGAGTAGGGAACTGCCAGGCATCAAACACGAAAGCCCTGAACATCTGTTCAGGGCTTTTTTGTTTTCCGCGATGACCTTTATCTCAATAAAAACGCTCAATAAAATCCACAGGCATAAAAAAAGCCCCTGCCATGCTGGCAAGGGCTGAATGATGCGGCTAATCGGGTTCGCTTAGTGGATAACCTGCGACAGAAACGCCCGGGTCCGCTCGGATTTCGGATTCGCAAAGAACTCTTCCGGCGGCGCCATCTCCACGATTTCAC
Source organism: Pantoea sp. Pa-EAmG (assembly GCF_030024295.1). Classification (NCBI taxonomy): domain Bacteria; kingdom Pseudomonadati; phylum Pseudomonadota; class Gammaproteobacteria; order Enterobacterales; family Erwiniaceae; genus Pantoea; species Pantoea sp. Pa-EAmG. Next base: position 4,928 of record NZ_JASEWO010000236.1, on the reverse strand, counting down.
CGCGATCCATGAAGATCACCCGATCGGCAACCGTACGCGCAAAGCCCATCTCATGCGTCACACACAGCATCGTCATCCCGTCTTCCGCCAGACCGATCATGGTATCCAGCACCTCTTTAACCATCTCAGGATCGAGCGCGGAGGTGGGTTCATCGAATAACATAATCTTCGGCTTCATACACAGCGAACGGGCGATGGCCACACGCTGCTGCTGCCCGCCAGAGAGCTGCCCGGGAAACTTATGGGCATGCTCAGCAATGCGCACGCGCTGCAGATAGTGCATCGCCAGCTCTTCGGCCTCTTTCTTTGGCATCTTGCGTACCCACATCGGTGCCAGCGTGCAGTTCTGCAGAACGGTCAGATGCGGGAAGAGATTGAAGTGCTGAAATACCATGCCGACTTCAGTGCGCACGCGTTCAATATTGCGCACATCATCATTCAGGTGGATGCCGTCTACGACAATCCGTCCCTGCTGATGCTCTTCCAGATGGTTGATGCAGCGAATGGTGGTAGATTTACCGGAACCCGAAGGGCCGCACAGCACGATACGCTCGCGCGGTTTCACCTGCAGGTTGATATCTTTCAGTACGTGGAATTGCCCGTACCATTTATTCACGTTTTCGAGCGTAATCATCATGGCGTTGGCCGCCGTTGTCATAGTTTGTGTCATGTAAAACCTCAGTGCGATTTACGCCCGGTGTGAAAGCGCTTTTCCAGATACTGGCTATAGCGCGACATGCTAAAACAGAAAATCCAGTAAACCAGTGCAGCGAAGACATAGCCTTCGGTCGACATACCCAGCCACGTAGGGTCGACGGTTGCCTGCTGCACGCTACTGAACAGATCGAACAGGCCGATGATGATCACCAGGCTGGTATCTTTAAACAGCGCGATGATGGTATTCACCAGACCAGGAATGGTCAGCTTGAGCGCCTGCGGTAAAATCACCAGCGCCTGGGTTTTCCAGTAGCTAAGCGCCAGCGACTCGGCTGCTTCGTACTGGCCTTTCGGCAATGCCTGCAGCCCGCCGCGCACCACTTCCGCGACATACGCCGACTGGAACAGGATCACGCCAACCAGCGCTCGCACCAGTTTATCGATGGTGGTGCCCTCCGCCATAAACAGCGGCAGCATCACTGAAGACATGAACAGCACGGTGATCAGCGGTACGCCACGCCAGAACTCAATGAAAATCACCGACAGGGTGCGCACCACCGGCATTTTTGAGCGCCGGCCCAGCGCCAGCAGAATGCCGAGCGGCAGCGCCCCGGCAATGCCAACAGATGCGATAATCAGCGTCAGCGTCAGGCCGCCCCACTGGCGCGTTTCCACGCGATCCAGCCCGAAATAGCCGCCATACAGCAGCAGCCAGACGACGACCGGATAGATCACCGCCCAGCAGGCGATATAGCGGCCGCGGCGCGGCATGGATTTGATAAACATCGGCACAATCGACAGCAGGCCAATCACCAGCGCCAGATTGATGCGCCAGCGCAGCTCATGCGGATAGAGCCCGTACATGAACTGGCCAAAGCGTGCGTGGATAAAGACCCAGCAGGCGCCCGCTTTCGTACAGTCCGCACGGGTTTCGCCAATCCAGTTAGCCTGGAAGATCAACCAGTTCAGCGCCGGCGGGATAACGCTCCAGATAATCCACAGGCTGAGTAACGTGAGCAGCGTATTCAGCCAGCTGGAGAACAGGTTTTTACGCGCCCAGAGCCAGGCTTTACCCATTGGATTGCCCGACACCGGCGGCGTTTCGTGTGTGGTTACAGACATAATGGTTCCGTTCTCTTAACGCTCAACCAGCGCAATTTTGCGGTTATAGAGGTTCATCAGCAGCGAAATGAGCAGACTGATAATCAGATAAACCGCCATGGTGATGGCAATGGTTTCAATTGCCTGGCCAGTCTGATTCAGTACGGTGCCGGCAAACAGCGACACCATATCCGGATAGCCGATCGCGGCCGCCAGCGAGGAGTTTTTTACGATGTTAAGGTACTGGCTGGTGAGCGGCGGGATAATCACGCGCATCGCCTGCGGAATGATCACCTGACGCAGCGTAACCGGGTTGGGCAGCCCGAGCGAACGTGCCGCTTCGCTCTGACCATGTGGTACTGACTGAATCCCGGCGCGAATCACCTCAGCAATAAAGGAAGAGGTGTAGATCGACAGTGCCAGCGTCAGCGCTGCCAGTTCCGGAATCATGGCAAAGCCGCCGCGGAAGTTGAAGCCGCGCAGCTCGGGCACATCCCAGTGCGTGGCGGCACCAAACAGCGTATGGGCGATCAGCGGCAGCAGCACAATTAAACCGGCCGCAGCGGGCCAGGTGCGGCGCAGCTGACCGGTTTTCAGCTGATGCTTGCGGTTGAAGCGGAACAGCGCGGCGCTGGCGGCGATGGCAATCGCCAGCGCGATCAGGAATGGCCAGGTGCCGGGTGCATACTCCGGCCACGGTATATACAAACCGCGGTTGCTGACAAAAGCCAGATCGAACGCGTTCAGCGCCTGACGCGGGCCCGGCAGATTGCGCAGCACGGCAAAGTACCAGAAGAAGATTTGCAGCAGCGGCGGGATATTACGAAACGTCTCGATATAAATGGTCGACAGCTTGCGCAGCAGCCAGTTATCCGACAGGCGCGCCAGACCGATGGCGAAGCCGAGGATGGAGGCGAAGACAATACAGAGCGCGGAGACCAGCAGGGTGTTGGTTAACCCGACCATAAACACGCGCGCGTAGGTATCACCTTCGCTGTAATCGATCAGATGCTGGACGATGCCGAAACCGGCGTTGCGCTCAAGAAAGCCAAAGCCGGAGGTGATACCGCGATTGGCAAGGTTGATCACCGTGTTGTGGATCAGATAACCCACCACAGCAAACACCGCCACAATCGCGACAATCTGGTAAAGCCAGGCGCGAACCGTAGGATTACCGAACGAAAAATCCCTTTTCACGGTTGGGCGTTGCGACATGTTAAAACCTCAGTGAAGAATACGCGTGGGCACCGCAGGATGCGGTGCCCGACTGGCAGGAGACAATTAACGCACTGGTGGAGCGTACTGGATGCCGCCCTGGTTCCAGAGCGCATTCTGGCCACGTGCAATTTTCAGCGCGCTGTCTTTACCAACGTTACGATCGAACACTTCCTGATAGTTGCCAACCTGCTTGATGATGTTGTACGCCCATTTGTTGTCGAGCTTCAGGTCTTTACCGAAATCACCTTCAGCGCCCAGCAGGTGTGCCATATCTGGCGTGGTAGGTTTCGCCGCCATCTCATCGACGTTCTTCGAGCTGATGCCCATCTCTTCGGCATTCAGCATAGCGAACAGCGACCATTTCACGATGGTGAACCAGTCATCATCACCGCGACGCACGACCGGGCCCAGCGGCTCTTTTGAAATCACTTCTGGCAGTACGATGAAGTCATCCGGTTTGCCCAGTTTGATGCGCAGTGCGTACAGCTGTGACTGGTCAGAAGAGAGGGTATCGCAGCGGCCGCTGTCGAGCGCTTTAGCGGATTCATCAGAGCGGTCGAAGGTGACCGGCGTGTACTGCATTTTGTTGGCTTTAAAGTAGTCCGCCACGTTCAGCTCGGTGTCGGTACCGGCCTGGATACACACGGTGGCGCCATCCAGCTCTTTAGCGCTTTTCAGACCTGCTTTCTTGTGGGTCAGGAAGCCGATGCCGTCATAGTAGTTCACGCCAGCGAACAGGAAGCCCATACCGCCGTCGCGTGATGAAGTCCAGGTGGTGTTACGTGACAGAATATCGACTTCGCCTGACTGCAGCGCGGTGAAGCGCTCTTTCGCCGTCAGCGGGGTGTATTTTACTTTGCTGGCATCGCCGAAGACCGCAGCGGCGGCAGCGCGGCACACGTCAACATCGATACCGGTGAATTTACCGCTGGCGTCAGCGTAGGAGAACCCTGGCAGACCATCGCTGATACCGCACTGTATAAACCCTTTTTTCTTAATGGCGTCCAGCGTGGTGCCTGCGTGCGCCTGCTGGGTCACGGCGAACAGCGAGGCGGCAGCAATCAGGGTGGAAAGCATCATCTTTTTCATAAAGCATCCTGTGTGGCGAGATCGTGTGTTGTTATGTTTGCGCGCACTTTACTGTGCGCTTATTTCTTTCTGTGGCGTTTGGCCATCCACGACACTGCAAAGCTGATGCCAGGTTTGCAGAATCCTGAATTCACTGGAAAGATCTTTTAATAAACGGACGTATCCGGAAAGTTGTCGCTACTATCGCGCACCAAAAGGCAGCATGACGAGTCGCCACGATCACAAATAGTGCAAAAAGTTTCACTATATGGAAGCAGTGTGAGCTAACGCTCACCAGCAGCTGTACGGCACAGAAGAATTACCGCTGAACCGGTTCAGGATCACAAACAAAGCGGGCTGCAGGCGAATCGGGACAATTTCATCTGCGCAAAAACAGGGCAGGGCAGCAGCCCTGAGAGAGATGAGCTATCACGCTGGCGATTGCAACTATCGTTACCATTTTGACGATAATCGTTTCATGCGGTGTTAACAGGCGGGAAAGACAAACAAAAACGCCAGCCCGGGGGCTGGCGTTATCGCAGCAATGAACCAGACCGCTTAGTTCATGCCGTATTTTTTCAGCTTTTTACGCAGCGTACCGCGGTTGATGCCCATCATCAGGGCAGCGCGGGTCTGGTTGCCACGGGTATACTGCATCACCATGTCCAACAGAGGCTGCTCGACTTCAGCCAGTACCAGCTCATACAGGTCACTTACATCCTGACCGTTCAGTTGAGCAAAATAGTTCTTCAGTGCCTGTTTAACCGAATCACGCAGAGGCTTTTGCGTCACCTGATCCTGTGAGTTAACGGTAGAAACGGTCAGTACGTCAGAATTTACGCGTTGTTCGAACATAGTTCTTTCAGCTCTTTATTTCGTTTACG
>NZ_JASEWO010000235.1:0-5479 GCF_030024295.1 Pantoea sp. Pa-EAmG | reverse complement strand
CATCTTTTACTTAAGAAAAGAGAGCAGGTTTTATGGCAAGTACATTGGTAATGAACGATGCAACCCGCTCGTGGAGCGGACTGCGCAAAAATCTCATCGCGAAAGTGGCACTCAGCTTTTCGGATTTAATTGCACTGAACCTGGCATTATTTTTATCCGCGGCCACCGTCCAGGGTATTTGGGGAGAACTGGACAGTTTTATTCCGCCGCAGCAAATTGAATACCGCTTTGTCGCACAGTTAGGTCTGTCAGTGCTGTGCACAGCCTGGTTCTGGGTGCGTATGCGCCACTACACCTACCGCAAACCGTTCTGGTTTGAGCTGAAAGAAATCGTCAAAACGCTCTTTGTGTTTTCGCTGCTGGATCTGGCGCTGATTGCCTTTTCCAAATGGGACTTCTCGCGCATGGTGTGGGTGTTTAGCTGGACCTATGCCCTGCTGCTGCTGCCGCTAATGCGCGCCGGCGTGAAGCGTGCCATCAACCGCGCTGGTCAGTGGCAAAAAGAGACCATTATCATCGGCTCCGGTAAAAACGCCATGGAAGCCTACGCAGCGCTGCAGAGCGAGGAGATCCTCGGCTATAACGTGCAGGCGTTTATCTCGCTGGACGATGAGCCTCACCAGGAAAATGTTAACGGCGTGCCGGTTATTACCTGGAAAGACATCAACTGGCAAACCATGGACCGTGACAACACGCAATTTATCGTCGCCACCGAATTTGAACAGCAGGTGGTGCGCGATAAATGGCTGAAGTTTCTGTCCAAGATGAAATGCCGCTCAATTTCGGTTATCCCTACGCTGCGCGGTGTGCCGCTGTATGGCACCGATATGTCGTTTATCTTCAGCCATGAAGTGATGATCCTGCGCGTCAGTAACAACCTGGCGAAACGCTCCTCGCGTTTCCTCAAGCGCACTTTCGACGTGGTGGTTGCCTCCCTGCTGCTGCTGTTTCTTGCCCCGGTGTTCGGTCTGCTGTGCTGGATGGTAAAACGCGATGGCGGCAATGCCATTTATGGCCACGAACGCGTCGGTCAGGATGGCGTGAAGTTTAAGTGCCTGAAGTTCCGTTCAATGGTGACTAACTCGCAGGAAGTGCTGCAGAATCTGCTGGCCACCAGTGCCGAAGCGCGCGCTGAATGGGATCGTGATTTCAAACTGAAGAACGATCCGCGCATCACCAAAATCGGTGGCTTCCTGCGGAAAACCAGCCTGGATGAACTGCCCCAGCTGTGGAACGTGATTCGCGGCGAAATGAGTCTGGTGGGACCGCGTCCGGTGATTGAAGCTGAGCTGGAACGCTACGCGGGCGATGTCGACTACTATCTGATGGCCAAACCGGGCATGACCGGCCTGTGGCAGGTCAGCGGGCGTAACGATATCGACTACGACACGCGCGTCTATTTTGACTCCTGGTACGTGAAGAACTGGGCGCTGTGGACCGACATCGCCATTCTGTTCAAAACCGCTGGCGTGGTGCTGCGCCGCGACGGTGCTTACTGATACCCTCGACGCGATGTCTGCGCCGTCCCGGCAGACATCGCCTTTTCGTTTTAGCCCTTTCTTTTTGGCCGCAGACTCATTACCCTTCTCGCCTGTTTAACAGGACGTTACTGGTTCGTAATGCAAAAGTTTACCCTACTCCTTTTGAGCCTGGTGCTGCTGGCACCGCTGGGCATTGATCTCTACCTCCCGACGCTGCCGCAGATTGCCGACGGTCTTCATAGCCCGGTCAGTCTGATCCAGACCACCATTCCGCTGTTTTTGCTGGTGATGGGTATCGGTCAGCTGGTCACCGGTCCGCTGGTGGATAATTTTGGCCGTAAGCCGATCGCGCTGATCGGCCTCGCGCTCTACATCATCGGCAGCGCAGTGGCTGCAACCGCCACCGTCTGGCCGGTGTTCTTCCTGGCGCGCCTGATTCAGGGCTGCGCGGTATGCTGTAGCGCGGTGGTGGCATTTAGCGGCGTGCGCGATCGGCTGAGCGGCGATGCCGCGGCGCGCGCTTATGGTTTCCTCAATGGCGCGCTGAACATCGTGCCGGCGCTGGCACCGCTGCTCGGCGGTATTCTGGCGGAAGCCTATGGCTGGCGTGCGCCCTTCTGGTTCCTGTGCGGTTATGCGCTGGTGATTGCCATTATTGTGGTAGTCGCGCTGCCGGAAACGCGTCCGGCGGACACGCTGCGCGTTAAAGGGCTGCCGCTGGCGCAGTATGCTGCCATCGCCCGGCAGCCGCGCTTTCTCGCTTTCGCCTTTGCCAACGCGGGCGCGCTCGGCATGGTGCTGACCTACGTTTCGCTGGCGCCGCACGTGTTGATGACCGAAGGTGGCCTGACGCCGCTGCAGTTCTCATTTGCGTTTGGCGCCAACGGTTTCTGGATCATGCTGGTGAGTGCCTTTGTTAATAAAACCATTCGCAAGGCGGGCCGCCCATTTTGTCTCGCCATGGGGTTTGTCACCATGCTGCTCGGTGCGCTGCTGCTGGTGGCGGGGATGACGCTGTTACCTGCGGCCTGGCAAACCCACTGGTCGCTGTACATGATTCCGGTGGCGATCTCGGTAGCCGGCCTGGCCTTCACCGTCGGGCCGGCCACCAGCTATGCGCTGGAGCCGTATCAGCAGCAGGCGGGTGTGGCGGCGGCGCTGCAGGGATTTATTCAGATGGCGGGCGGTGCGGGTGGCAGCCTGGCGATGGTGGCGCTGCCGGTGGCAGAGAAATCAGCGTTAGCGCTGATGATGCTGGTGGGTGCAGCGCTGGCGCTGATCGCCTGGCGCTGCAGTAAGAACATGCGTGGTACAGTGACGGCGCTTAACTAAGCGTGACCGGGACGCGCGGCGCGAGTGCACACATCAGCTCGTAGCCTACCGTTCCGGCGGCTTTCGCCACCTCATCAATTTTCACCTCGTTGCCCCACAGCTCCACGCGCGAACCGATACCCGCCTGCGGGCAGGGTTCGAGGTCAATCATCATCATGTCCATCGAGATCGCCCCAAGCGTTTGCGTGCGGATGCCGTCAACGCTGACCGGCGTACCGGTCGGCGCATGGCGCGGATAGCCGTCAGCATAGCCACAGGCCACAATACCGATACGCTGCGGCGCGGCCGCGTGGTAGCGATAACCGTAGCCAACGCCCTCGCCGGCACCGATCTGCTGTACGCCAATAATTTCACTGCTGAGTGTCATTACCGGCTGCAGACCGGTACTGGCGATATCCTGCCAGTCGCCACTCGGTGACGCGCCGTAGAGAATAATGCCGGGCCGCACCCAGTCAAAATGCGCCTGCGGATGCCACAGCGTGGTCGCGGAGTTGGCAAGCGAACGCGGGCAGTTCAGTCCTTCCGCCGCCTGTTCCACGCGCTGCATCGGTTCCACCAGCCCCTGCGGGTTTTCCGCATCGGCAAAGTGCGCCATCAGCGTCATTTCCCCCACGTTGGGCAACGCACGCAGCTTGTGCCAGGCCGCCTGCGCCTGTTCCGGACGAAAACCGAGACGGTTCATGCCGCTGTTGATCTTCAGATAAACATCGACTGGCGCCGACAGCTGCGCCTTCGCCAGCGCCTGAATCTGCCAGTTACTATGTACGCTGGTGGTCAGGCGATAGCGATCGATCAGCGTCAGGTCATCGGCGTGAAAGAAGCCTTCCAGCAGCAGAATTGGCTTTTTCCAGCCCTGCTCGCGCAGCAGGATCGCCTCTTCCATATTCAGCAGCGCGAAACCGTCGGTCTCCGCCAGACTCTGCCATACGCGGGCAATGCCGTGGCCGTAGGCATTGGCCTTCACCACCGACCAGACGCGCGCGTGCGGTGCCGCCTGACGCACAATCGCCAGATTGTGGCGCAGCGCCTGTTGATTAATGGTGGCACCCGTAGGACGTGACATGTTTTTACTCTCCCTGAAGTATCAGCGCGTCGCGCTGGCATTACGCAGCGGCGATGCCGGGGCCGCAAAGCCCGGCAGATAACGCAGCACCGACAAGTCGTCGGCGGCGATGGCCGGTTTACGTCCCGAAATCAGATCGGCCAGCAACTGGCCGGAACCACAGGCCATCGTCCAGCCCAGCGTACCGTGCCCGGTGTTCAGCCAGAGATTGGTCAGCGGCGTGCGCCCGACAATGGGCGTGCCATCCGGCGTCATCGGGCGCAGTCCGGTCCAGAACGTAGCCTGTTCAACATACCCGCCTTCAGGATAGAGATCGCGGACCACCATCTCCAGCGTTTCACGTCGTGCCGGCAACAGTTTGGTGTTAAAACCAACGATTTCGGCCATGCCACCGACGCGAATGCGGTCATCAAAGCGTGTCACCGCCACTTTATAGGTCTCATCCAGAATGGTGGAAACCGGCGCGCCCTGCGGATCTTTGATCGGGATAGTCAGGGAATAGCCTTTCAGCGGATAGACCGGAATCGACACGATGTCTTTCAGCAGCGCCGTGGAGTAAGAGCCAAACGCCACGACGTAAGCATCGGCTTTGATGACCTCATCGCCGCACTTCACGCCATAGATGCGGTTGCCTTCGCGCAACAGCTGATCCACCGACGTGTCATAACGGAAAGTGACACCGGCTGCGGCTGCCATCGCCGCCAGACGCTGGGTAAACAGCTGGCAGTCACCGGTTTCGTCATTCGGCAGGCGCAGGCCGCCGGTCAGCTTGTGCGCGGTACCCGCCAGTGCCGGCTCCACGCTGTGCAGCTGATGCGCTTCCAGCAGCTCATAAGGCACCCCCGCTTCACGCAGTACCGCGATGTCTTTGCTGGCGCTGTCAAACTGTTGCTGCGTGCGGAACAGCTGCAAAGTGCCGCCCTGGCGCCCTTCATAGGCGATGCCGGTGCTGCTGCGCAGTGCTTTCAGGCAGTCGCGGCTGTATTCGGCGATGCGCACCATACGGCCCTTGTTTTCCTGGTAGTGACGCATGTCGCAGTTGCGCAGCATATTCCACATCCACTCCAGCTGGAACTTGCTGCCGTCAAGTCGCACCGCCAGCGGTGCGTGTTTCTGAAACATCCACTTTACCGCCTTGAGCGGTACACCGGGCGCCGCCCAGGGTGCCGCATAGCCGGGCGAAATCTGCCCGGCATTGCCGGCACTGGTTTCCAGCGCCGCGCCGGGCTGGCGATCGATTACGGTGACGTCATGCCCCGCCTGCGCCAGATACCACGCACTGGCTACCCCTACGACACCACTACCCAGAATGACTACGCGCATAAGCCCCTCATCGCGAAAAGCATAATTAACTGGTATCACCATCGGGTTTAGCATAACCCGATGGCTGAACTGATATTACATTCGACCCTTTCATTTCACATGTTTTTCACTTAACTGCACACTGAAATCATGCGCTCGCGCCAAAATCAGAGTTTTTTATGCCTTAAAAGCGTTAACCAGCGAATTATTATGCGAAAGGCAGAGCATCTCACTTTTTTCAGGAGAAAGCGCCGCAGTCATATCGCGCGCTTATAAACAGGATTTAATGCTGCAATTCATC
>NZ_JASEWO010000429.1:0-474 GCF_030024295.1 Pantoea sp. Pa-EAmG | reverse complement strand
CCCAGTTTTTTGGCTTCGCTGTCGATGTCCTTGCGAACCATAGACATAAAGTTGTCGTCGTATTTATAAATTGTCACGCCAATGCGGGTATCGGCGGCGTGCGCAGTTGCACCAAACATCATGCTGGCAACCAGTGCTGTGAGCGTGAAAACCTTCTTATTCATGGTATCTCCGGTTTTTTATGTAGGGCATATCATCGCGCTGTGCTGCCTGCGGGCAACCAGCGCAGTCGGTTCAAACTCATTTATGGGGCGGACGCGTAACGCAAAGCCGGGCCACCATCGCAATCCTGACTTCCCTGTACGTAAACGCTTCCTGAAGAGTGTTGTGAACTATTTCAATCGGCTACTGAAACCTGACCGGAGAAGGAGAACCCGGCGTTACATGATGTTTCAGTCCGGTAAGACGCTGCCATCATAGTGAGCGCCATGTTAATTAACTGTGAATGTAATCACAGATTGGAAACGGTTACAC
>NZ_JASEWO010000428.1:0-479 GCF_030024295.1 Pantoea sp. Pa-EAmG | reverse complement strand
TGAGTCATTAACTCGTTATATCTTTGTGGGCTGACTCGGTAATCTGCTGCGAAATATTACTACAAAAAAAATAAAACCTGGCGTGATGAGATGAAAGCATCTCCGGCAAAAATTATCCTGTTAAACTTCGCGACCAATGATGCGCGACATTTTCATTTTAACGATATCGCAGCAGATTACCGAGTCAGCCCACAAAGATATAACGAGGTAATGACTCAACTCATAAACATCGCGCGTGAAGAAGGCAAAGAGGTGGTTCTACAGGAGCCACATCCTATTTGTGGTCGAGCGGAGAAATGGGGTATTGCCCCTTATGTCACGCAACTTGATGCCTTATCACGCAGCCAGTCGGTGCCATTAGTTCGACAATACAAACGAATTCTGGCGATAAAAGACTGGCAGTCATTGCTGTCTCCCGATTGCAATCATCCTTCAAGGCAGCTTTATCGTATGAAGGCTCAAGAAACCTTTACCGTATT
>NZ_JASEWO010000234.1:0-5519 GCF_030024295.1 Pantoea sp. Pa-EAmG | reverse complement strand
ACGATCGCGGTCGTCGCGTTCCTTTATCTCGGATAAAAGGCGATCAAAGTTAACACTAAAGCCCTTTTCCTGCAACTGTAGCATACGGCGATGCGCACGCTCTTCGGAGCTGGCATCGAGGAAAATTTTAACGGGCGCGTCCGGGAAAACCACGGTGCCCATATCACGTCCATCGGCGATTAAACCCGGCTCCTCGCGAAAAGCACGCTGTCGGCGCAGCAAGGCTTCACGCACGCGCGGAAATGCCGCCACGCGCGACGCCGTATTGCTCACTTCCTGGGTGCGGATTTCGCCGGTGACATCCTCACCTTCCAGCACTACCTGCATTTCACCGTCTACCGACAGAAAACGCACGTCAAGGTGCGCCGCCATGGGCACCAGCGCTTCTTCCGACTCGATATCCACCTGATGATGCAGCGCGGCCAGAGCCAGTACGCGATAAATAGCCCCTGAATCCAGCAGGTGCCACTGCAACGACTCCGCCATCGCTTTACATAAAGTCCCTTTACCCGCGCCGCTTGGGCCATCAATGGTAATTACCGGGGCGATTGCCGTCATTGTTCTCTCCTGTTGCTGCGTGCTGATGATCAGCCTTCTTGGCTGTCTGGATTGCGCGGCATTATACGCTGCCCGCGTCCGCTTGGTTACCCTTTAGCGTAGACAGCGCCAGAAATTTCGACAGTTTCAGAACAATTTCCCGCCAGTGAGGCCAGCAGAGGGTACAGAAGCCCGACACAGCGGTGCCGGGCTGGGGGATTAGGATGCGTGGCTGATTTTTGCCAGCTGCTGGAAGTAATCCGGGAAGGTTTTTGCCGTGCAGCCGGGATCGAGAATGGTTACCGGCGTGTCGGACAGCGCAACCAGCGAGAAACACATCGCCATACGGTGATCGTTGTACGTGCCGATATCGGCGTGCTGTAACTGCGCAGGCGGTGTGACGCGAATAAAATCGTGCCCCTCTTCCACTTCCGCACCAACTTTACGCAACTCGGTCGCCATGGCCGTCAGGCGATCGGTCTCCTTTACGCGCCAGTTATAGATGTTGCGCATCAGCGTGGTGCCTTCGGCAAACAGCGCGGTGGTAGCGATTGTCATTGCCGCATCCGGAATATGGTTCATGTCCATATCAATGGCATTCAGCGCACCGCGCGTGCAGGCAATATAATCGTCGCCCCACTCGATCACCGCTCCCATCTTCTCCAGCACATCGGCAAAACGGATATCGCCCTGCACACTGTTGCGGCCAATCCCGGTAACGCGCACCGTGCCGCCTCTGATTGCCGCAGCGGCAAGGAAATAGGACGCTGACGACGCATCGCCTTCCACCAGATAATCACCTGGCGACTGATACTGCTGCTGACCTTTCACCACAAAGCGCTGGTAGTGCTGATTATCAACGTCCACGCCAAAGCAACGCATCAGGTGCAGGGTGATATCAATGTAGGGTTTGGAAACCAGCTCGCCTTTGATGGTGATCGTGGTGTCGTTCTGTGCCAGCGGCGCGGTCATCAGCAGCGCCGTCAGGAACTGGCTGGAAACGCTGCCATCGACACTGACTTCGCCGCCGGTAAATCCGCCGTTCAGACGCAGCGGCGGATAGTCGGTTTGTTCGAGGTAATCAATGCGCGCGCCGCCCTGCCGTAACGCATCGACCAGATGGCCGATCGGACGCTCTTTCATGCGCGGTTCGCCGGTCAGCACCACCGACTGCTCGCCGAGGCACAGTGCGGCCGCCAGCGGACGCATCGCGGTTCCGGCATTGCCCAGGAACAATTCCAGCGGCTGTTCGGCACGCAGCGGTCCACCATTGCCGACCACTTCACACACGGTGCGATCGGCTGACAGGGTATAGCTGACGCCCAGCGCCTGCAGCGCATTAAGCATGTGTTTAACATCATCGCTGTCGAGCAGGTTGGTCAGGCGCGTGGTGCCGTTCGCCAGCGCGGCCAGTAACAGGGCGCGGTTTGATACGCTTTTTGAACCCGGTAAGTTTACCGTGCCGTCAACGCGGGCAATCGGCTGTAAAGTCAGGGAGTCCTGCATGTGAAACCAAATCTCCAGAAATACGAGACCCTGTCCAGTGACAGGGTCTGATGCCAGCCGGGCAGGCTGGCACTAAAGTAGATAATTAACCGTGACGACGTTCGAAGTCGACCATGAATTCGGTCAGCGCTTTAACGCCTTCCAGCGGCATCGCATTGTAGATCGAGGCACGCATACCGCCAACCACACGGTGCCCCTTCAGCGCATGCAGGCCCGCCTTCAGTGATTCTTCAAGGAACACCTTATCCAGCGCAGCATCGGCCAGTTGGAAAGGCACGTTCATCCGGGAACGGTTTTCACTGGCGACGTCGTTACGGTAGAAGCTGCTGCTATCAATCACGCCGTACAGCAGATCGGCTTTCGCCTGATTAACCTTGTCCATCTCTGCTACACCGCCCTTCTCTTTCAGCCATTTAAACACCAGGCCGGAGAGGTACCAGGCAAACGTCGGCGGCGTGTTGAACATCGAATCGTTTTCGGCCAGCACTTTGTAGTCGAGAATGGAGGGCACCCAGCGCTGCGCTTTGCCCAGCAGGTCATCACGCACTACCACCAGCGTCAGGCCAGCGGGACCGATGTTCTTCTGCGCGCCGGCATAAATCACGCCGTAGCGGCTGATGTCGAGCGGGCGGGACAGGATGGTGGAAGAGAGATCGGCCACCACCACTTTATCGCCGAAGTCTGGCTCTTCATCGATGGCAATACCGTCGATGGTTTCATTCGGGCAGAAATGCACATAAGCAGCATCATCGCTGAGCTGCCATTCACGCATCGGTAACAGTGCGCGTTTACCCTCACGGGTGGTTTTGATGTCAATGGCGTTCGGCGAGCAGAATTTTTCTGCTTCTTTAATAGCGCTGTGCGCCCAGTAGCCGCCGTCGATGTAATCCGCGCGGCTGGCATCGCCCAGCAGATTACCGGGGATTGCCGCGAACTGCGCACGCGCGCCGCCATGGCAGAATAATACTTTGTAGTTGGCCGGGATTTTCAGCAGATCGCGAAAATCCTGCTCCGCCGCTTCCGCGACTTCAATAAACTCTTTGCTGCGGTGACTGATTTCCATCACCGAGGTGCCTAAGCCATGCCAGTTTGTCAGTTCTTGTTCTGCACGACGAAGCACTTCCACCGGCAGCATTGCCGGTCCGGAGCTAAAATTATAAACCTGCGCCATTTCCCCTCACCATTGTCATATCGAACGGTTATGAATACCCCATCGGTTTTATCATTGCCTCCGGATGGCTGCAATCATTTATCCGGCAGCGATCACATTTCCAGAGCCCGCTCCACCGCAGCTTATGTCATAAATGTAATAAGCCACGGAATTTTGTGAGGCAGTCCGGTGAAGTAAAATCAGACAGCTGCCAGAGCGCGAAAAAGCCGTAACAATGCGTTGAGAAATTTGGCGGAGCAATAGCGAAGCAGGCGCAAAACCCGTATTATTGCGCGCTTTACGCCCAACCATCGACTTGAGAGAGCGCCAACATGACGCAAACGTTTATTCCAGGTAAAGACGCCGCACTGGAAGACTCCATCGCACGCTTCCAGCAGAAACTGCAGGATCTGGGTTTCAACATTGAAGAAGCTTCCTGGCTGAACCCGGTGCCGCACGTCTGGTCAGTGCACATTCGCGACCGCGACTGCCCGCTCTGTTTTACTAACGGTAAAGGCGCCAGTAAAAAAGCGGCGCTGGCCTCAGCGCTGGGCGAATATTTTGAGCGCCTCTCAACCAACTACTTCTTTGCCGATTTCTGGCTGGGCGAAACCATCGCTAACGGCGACTTCGTGCACTACCCGAACGAGAAATGGTTCCCGCTGACCGACGATGACAGCCTGCCGGAAGGTATTCTGGATGCACGCCTGCGTAAGTTTTACGATCCGGAACAGAGCCTGAGCGCGTCCGACCTGGTGGATCTGCAGTCTGGTAATGCCGCTCGCGGTATTTGCGGCCTGCCATTTACCCGCCAGTCCGATCAGCAAACTGTTTACATTCCGATGAACATCATCGGCAACCTGTATGTGTCTAACGGCATGTCCGCTGGCAACACCGCCAATGAAGCGCGCGTACAGGGCTTATCCGAAGTGTTTGAGCGCCATATTAAAAACCGCATTATCGCGGAATCCATCAGCCTGCCGGAAATTCCTGAAGCGGTAATGCAGCGCTATCCTGGCGTGGTGGAGGCTATCAATCGTCTTGAAGCGGAAGGTTTCCCGATTTTCTCCTATGACGCTTCGCTGGGCGGCAACTATCCGGTGATCTGTGTGGTGCTGTTCAACCCGGCTAACGGCACCTGCTTTGCCTCTTTTGGCGCCCATCCGGACTTTGGTGTCGCGCTGGAACGTACCGTCACAGAACTGCTGCAGGGCCGCGGCCTGAAAGATCTCGACGTGTTTACCCCGCCCACCTTCGATGATGAAGAAGTGGCTGAACACGCTAACCTTGAAACCCACTTCATTGATTCCAGCGGTCTGATCTCCTGGGATATGTTCAAAGACGATGCCGACTATCCCTTTGTCGACTGGAGCTTTGCCGGCACGACCCATGAAGAGTTCGATACGCTGATGGCGATCTTCCGTGCGGAAGATAAAGAAGTGTATATCGCCGACTACGAACATCTGGACGTTTACGCCTGCCGCATTATCGTACCGGGCATGTCTGATATTTACCCTGCCGAAGACCTGCTGCTGGCGAATAACAACATGGGAGCATCACTGCGTGAAACGCTGTTGTCCCTGCCGGCAACCCAGTGGCAACCCGAGGAGTATCTGGCTCTGATCGAACAGCTGGATGAAGAAGGTCATGATGACTTCACCCGCGTGCGTGAACTGCTGGGGCTGGCGACCGGCAAAGACAACGGCTGGTTCACGCTGCGTATTGGCGAGCTGAAAGCGATGCTGGCGCTGGCCGGTGGCGATCTGGATCAGGCGTTGATCTGGACGGAATGGACCATGGAATTCAACCAGTCGATCTTCAGCCCTGAGCGTGCCAACTACTATCGCTGCCTGCAGACTCTGCTGCTGCTGGCGATGGAAGAAGATCGCGATCCGCTGCAGTATCATCGCGCGTTTGTGCGCATGTATGGCGAAGCCGCCGTTGACGCCGCTTCGGCTGCCATCAGCGGTGAGGCACCATTCTACGGTCTGCAGGTGGTTGACCGCGATCTGCACGCGTTCCCGGCGCATCAGGCACTGCTGGCCGCGTATGAAAAATTACAGGCGGCAAAACGTCGTTACTGGTCTGCGAAATAAATCGGCGCATTTTGTCTGTGACGAAATAGCCTGAAAATTAACGGGCACTGGCAGTATCCAGTGCCCTTTTTTTATGCCGCTGAAAATTCATCGGGCGCAGAAAATAATAAATAACAATTCACTATCATTGATAAACAGTATTTAACAAAACAGCCCTTAAGCCTGCCGCACCTTCAACTTATTTTGCATAAATTAAAAATTTTTTAGTTGTTATAATTCAAATTTTTACA
>NZ_JASEWO010000427.1:0-480 GCF_030024295.1 Pantoea sp. Pa-EAmG | reverse complement strand
TGTTTTGTTGATAGATAATTGAGAGCCGTTAATGGACAAATTTCGTGTGCAAGGCCCCACCCGTTTAAGTGGTGAAGTGACCATTTCCGGGGCGAAGAATGCTGCGCTGCCGATTCTGTTTGCTGCGCTGCTGGCAGAAGAGCCGGTAGAGATTCAGAACGTGCCGAAGCTGCGTGATATCGATACCACCATGAAGCTGCTGAGCCTGCTGGGCGCACGCGTGGAACGTAATGGTTCGGTTCATGTTGATGCTCGCGAAGTTAATGTCTTCAGCGCGCCTTATGACCTGGTGAAAACCATGCGCGCCTCGATTTGGGCGCTGGGCCCACTGGTTGCGCGTTTTGGTCAGGGGCAGGTTTCACTGCCTGGCGGCTGTGCGATTGGCGCACGTCCGGTTGATCTGCATATTACTGGCCTTGAGCAGCTGGGTGCGGAAATTAAACTGGAAGAAGGTTACGTCAAAGCTTCCGTTAATGGCCG
>NZ_JASEWO010000037.1:0-31989 GCF_030024295.1 Pantoea sp. Pa-EAmG | reverse complement strand
AGATAGCAGCTTTGTAACCCATGCCACAATTCCTTAACCAATGAAGGGTTATACTGGATTTTGTGATCGTTATGACAGAGTTCTCTGTAATGATGTGTCAATTCAGTAAAAAATCCATTTTTTCGGAACATCGGCAAGGAATCATGTTCTATAGTTATGCCTCATTTGCGCTTCAAGGGCTCGTACCGAATTTGGCAACGGCGAAGCGTATTACATCTGTTCAGGAGTTAAACAGCATGAAGATCTTCCAGCGCTATAATCCGCTGCAAATTGCGAAATATGTAAAGACGCTATTTAAAGGAAGGTTGTACATCAAGGATGTTGGCGCGTTTGAGTTCGACAAAGGCAAAGTCATGTTGCCGCGCGTCAAGGATAAACAGCACCTTAGCGTGATGTCAGAAATCAACCGCCAGGTGCTGCGGCTGCAAGCCGAGTACAACTAAGCAAAAGAAAGGGCGCCGCTGGCGCCCTGAATCTTTCTGTAACCGCACGATCACTGCTACGCGGCAGGCCCTTCAGACTCATCCAGCGTATTCTTCGACACATTCAGCACCGGCGGGCGATCGTCAATGCGCGTCACCAGCAGCTGGTCGATGCGGTAGCTGTCGATATCCACCACCTCGAATTTGTAGCCGGAGAATTTGACGAAATCGGTGCGTTTGGGGATCTTACGCAGCATATACATCATAAAGCCGCCGATGGTCTCGTAGTTGCCGGACTGCGGGAACTCGTCGATATCCAGCACGCGCATGACGTCATCAATCGGCGTACCGCCTTCCACCAGCCAGGAATTCTCGTCACGCGCCACAATCTGCTCTTCCAGCCCCTGACCGACCAGATCGCCCATCAGCGTGGTCATCACGTCGTTAAGCGTGATAATCCCGACCACCAGCGCATATTCGTTCATGATCACCGCGAAGTCTTCGCCGGCGGTTTTAAAACTCTCCAGCGCCTCTGACAGCGTCAGCGTATCCGGCACAATCAGCGCCGAACGAATCTGCACGCCGCTGTTGAGCGTCATGCTCTGGTTGCCCAGCACGCGCAGCAGCAGCTCTTTGGAATCAACGTAACCGACGATATGGTCGATATCGCCGTCGCACACCAGAAACTTCGAATGCGGGTGTTGCGCGATTTTGGTTTTCAGGCTGGTTTCGTCTTCGTGCAGATCGAACCACACGATATTTTCACGCGAGGTCATGGACGAAGGCACGGTGCGTGATTCCAGCTCAAACACGTTCTCGATCAGCTCGTGCTCCTGCTTGCGCAGCACGCCGGCCAGCGCGCCCGCTTCTACCACCGCGTAAATGTCATCCGAGGTGATGTCATCTTTACGCACCATCGGCAGCTTAAAGATGCGAAAGAACACGTTGGCCAGGCCATTGAACAGCCACACCAGCGGGCGGAAAACCAGCAGGCAGAAGCGCATCGGATTGATGATGCGCAGCGCGATGGCTTCCGGCGCGATCATGCCGACGCGTTTTGGCGTCAGGTCGGCAAACAGGATAAACAGGCTGGTGACGATGGTGAAGGAGCAGATAAAGCTGAGCTGATCCGCCAGTTCCGGCTCCATAAAGCGGTTGAACAGGCTGCTGAAGGCGGGCGAAAACGCCGCATCGCCGACGATACCGCCGAGAATCGCGACGGCGTTGAGGCCAATCTGCACCACGGTGAAGAACATGCCAGGCTGTTCCTGCATCTTCAGCACGCGCTGCGCGTTGATGTTGCCTTCATCGGCCAGCAGTTTCAGTTTGATCTTACGGGCGGCCGCCAGCGAGATCTCCGACAGAGAAAAAAATGAACTGATTACGATCAGTAAAAGAATGACAAGCAGGCTATCAAGCATAAAAGATCCGTTGGGTTAATCACTTGTCATTTTTGGCCTGGGCAGCGCGAAGAGGCGTACATCCGGTACTTACCCGTCAAACAGGGCTATCCGTGCCAAAAATGTCTGCGCCAGTTCGACAAGATAACGTTAACGTCGGGGCAGAAATGCGTGCAGGCGAGGCCTGCTGGTCGCTGATTATAGCAGCAGCGCTATTGCTGCCGCCAGCGGCGTGATTGACCGGCTCGGATTAATCCGAGTGGCAACCGGCGGCGCGCAGAAGCGCGGCTTCGTTGTTGTATCGGTACGCACATTTACCGACAATAGCAGTCGATTTGGCTTAGCGGCCGTTTTTACGCAGCCGCTCGCAAAAAAGAGCGGCTATGCTGATGGGTATGCAAGGTGTGGTGATACCCTTTCCACCAGAGTTAACGCCCCTGCGGAATAGGGGCAGGCATTATTAACAGGAGTACGCGTGCCGCGATTTCATGCTTATTGCTTGGCCAGCCTGCTGCTTGCCGCACCTGCTGTTGAGGCAGCCAAAGTGCGACTGCAGCTGGAAGGCCTGACCGGGGAGTTACAGAAAAACGTCAGGGCGCGCTTGTCCACTATCGGCAGTGACGAGGTGTCGAACGACGGCCGTTTCCAGGCGCGCGTGGCTGCCTCGATCAAAGAAGGCCTGCGCGCGCTGGGCTATTACGAGCCGCAGATCGACTTTGAATCACGCCCGGCACCGCCGCAGGGTGGCCGTCCGGTGCTGATTGCCCGCGTCACCGCCGGTGAGCCGGTGAAGATTGGCGGCAGCACCATCGTGGTGGAAGGCGCCGCAAAAGACGATCCTGACTATCAGGCGTGGGTAAAACAGGGCAGGCCGAAAGTCGGCAGCCAGCTCAATCACGGCGACTACGATAAATTCAAAAACGGCTTCTCCAGCCTGGCGCTGCGTAATGGTTACTTCGACGGTGACTTTAAGCAGAGCCAGCTTGGTGTCTCGGTCGAACGGCGCTTAGCGTTCTGGGATATCGACTACGACAGCGGCCCGCGCTATCGCTTCGGCGATGTCAGCTTTGAGGGCTCGCAAATCAATGAAGCCTATCTGCGCAATCTGGTGCCGTTCAAAAAGGGCGATCCCTATAGCTCACGCGATTTGGCCGAACTCAATCGTCGCCTCTCCGCCACCGGCTGGTTTAATTCTGTCGTCGTGGCACCCGAGTTCGATAAAGGGCGCCAGACCAAAGTGCTGCCGCTCAGCGCCGCCGTGTCGCCGCGCGTGGAGAACACCATCGAAGCCGGTGTCGGTTACTCGACGGACGTCGGACCGCGGCTGAAAGGTACGTGGAAAAAGCCGTGGATCAACGACAGCGGCCACAGCCTGACCTCCAGCGCCTATATCTCCGCGCCGGAGCAGCAGCTTGATCTCAGCTATAAAGTGCCGCTGCTGAAAAGTCCGCTGGAGCAGTACTACACCTTCTCCGGCGGCCTGAAACGCACCGATCTCAACGACACCAAATCGGACACCACCACGCTGGCGATGTCGCGTAACTGGGACAGCAGCTCCGGCTGGCAGCGCGCGGTTAACCTGCGCTGGAGTCTCGACCACTTTACTCAGGGCAGCGTCACCAACACCACCATGCTGCTCTATCCGGGCGTCAGCCTGAACCGCACCCGTTCGCGCGGCGGCCTGATGCCGACCTGGGGCGATTCACAGCGCTACTCGGTAGACGTGTCGGACACCACCTGGGGTTCAGACGTCGACTTCCTGATCCTGCAGGCGCAGAACGTGTGGATCCGCACGCTGGGCGAGAAGCATCGCTTTGTGGCGCGCGGTAACCTTGGCTGGATTGAAACCAACGACTTTGAAAAAGTGCCGCCCGATCTGCGCTTCTTCGCCGGCGGTGACCGCAGCATTCGCGGTTACAAATACAAAGATATCTCGCCGCGCGATGACGAAGGCAAACTCACCGGTGCCTCAAAGCTGGCCACCGGCTCGCTCGAGTATCAGTACAACGTCTCCGGCAAATGGTGGGGCGCGGTATTCGTCGACTCCGGTGAAGCGGTCAACGACATCAAGCAGAGTAATGTTAAAACCGGTGCAGGCTTCGGCGTGCGCTGGTCTTCTCCGGTAGGGCCGATCAAGTTTGATATCGCGCGCCCGATTGGTGACGACAAGGAGCATGGATTGCAATTTTATGTAGGACTGGGGCCTGAACTATGAAGCTGTGGAAAAAGGTCCTGATCGGTATCGGTATTTTCCTGCTGGTGCTGTTGGCCAGCGTGGCGTTTCTGGTGGGCACCACGCCCGGATTGCATCTGTTGTTTAAAGGTGCCGATCGCTGGGTGCCGGGCCTGTCGATTAACAAGGTGGAAGGCGGCTGGCGCGATCTGACGCTGAGCGGCGTGAAGTACCAGATGCCGGGCGTCAGCGTGGATGCCGGGCGCTTCCATCTGGCGCTCAACCTCAACTGCCTGCTGCACTCCTCGGTGTGCGTGAACGATATCGCGCTGCAGGATGTCAGCGTGGTGGTCGACAGCAAAAAAATGACGCCAGCCAGTGCGCCGCCGCCGGAAGAGGAGAGCGGCAGCAGCAATCTCAGCACGCCATACCCGATTACCCTGAGCCGGGTCAGCCTGCATAACATCAACGTCAAAGTCGATGACACCGCCATTTCGCTGCTCGATTTCACCAGCGGCCTGCAGTGGCAGGATCGCGCGCTGACGCTCAATCCCACCCATATCCAGAGCCTGCTGATCGCGCTGCCGAAGGCGGCGAAAGTGGCGGACGAACAGGTGGTGCAGCCTAAAGTACAGCAGCCGCAGCCGGATGAAAAACCGCTGGGCGAAACGCTGCAGGCGATGTTTGCCGAGCCGCTGCTGCCGGCACTGCCGGATTTCCAGCTGCCGCTCGACATCAACGTGCAGCAGCTGTTGGGTGAGCAGTTGCGCATCACCGGCGATACGGATGTGGCGATTACGCGTCTGCTGCTGAAGGCCAAAACTACCGACCGGCATGTGCAGCTTGAGACCTTTGACGTCGACTCGCCGCAGGGACAGATCAACGCCAGCGGCGATGCCCGGCTGGCGGATAACTGGCCGGTCAATTTTGTGCTCAACGGCTCGCTGAATCTCGATCCGATTAAAGGCGAGAAGATCAAACTGAACCTCGCCGGGGCAATGCGCGACGAGCTGAAGCTGGGCCTGAATCTCTCGGGGCCGGTGCGTGCCCAGCTGGACGCCGCCGCACAGCCGGCGGTCGCCGGTCTGCCGCTGTCGCTCAAACTCACCAGCCCGCAGCTGCGCTGGCCGCTGACCGGTCCGGTGCAGTATCAGGCGGATAATCTCGACTACCAGTTCAGCGGCAAAGCCACCGACTACGTGATGTCGCTGCGCACTGCGGTGAAGGGCGAAGCGGTGCCGCCGGCCACCATTACGCTGGACGGTAAAGGCAACGTGCAGCAGTTCAGTCTGGATAAACTGCGTGTGGCGGCGCTGCAGGGCAACATTGACCTTAGCGCGCTGGTGGACTGGAGCAAAGCCATCAGCTGGCGCAGCGAACTGACGCTGGCGGGCATCAATACCGCTAAACAGTATCCTGACTGGCCGGCGAAGCTCGACGGTAAAATCACCACGCGCGGTAGCCTGTACGGCGGTAGCTGGCAGCTCAGCGTGCCGCAGCTGGCGCTGAAGGGCAATGTGAAACAGAACGCGGTGAGCGCCGAAGGCTCGCTGACCGGCAACAGTTACAATCAGTGGAAAATCCCCGGCATTGACATCGCGCTGGGGCGCAACCATCTCGACGTGAAGGGCGAACTGGGCGACGCGCTAAATCTCGATGCCATTGTCGATGCGCCGCATCTGGATAATGCGCTGCCGGGCCTCGGCGGCGTAGCCAAAGGCACCATCAAAGCGCGCGGTACGCTGCAGGCGCCCCAGCTGCTGGCCGATCTTACCGCCAGCGGCCTGCGCTGGCAGCAGTTGCAGATCCGCCGTGTCACGCTGCAGAGCGATGTGAAATCCAGCGATCAGGTCGCCGGTAAACTGCAGCTGCGCGTGGAGCAGCTACAGCAGGACGCGCTTAAGATCGGCCTGCTGACGCTCAACGCCGACGGTAACGAGAAGCAGCACCAGCTGAAACTCAATGTGCAGGGCGAGCCGGTCTCCGGCCAGTTGGCGCTCAACGGCAGCTTTGATCGCCAGACGCAGCGCTGGCAGGGCAATCTCAACAATACGCGTTTTGACACGCCGGTGGGCGAATGGCGCCTGACGCGCGCGATGACGATTGACTACCTGAACAGCAAACAGAGCGCCACCATCGGGCCGCACTGCTGGCAAAACCCCAACGCGCAGCTGTGCGTGCCGGAGCCGATCGAGGCCGGAGCCAGCGGCCATGCGCACGTGGTGCTGAACCGCTTTGATCTGGCGATGATCAAGCCGTTCCTCACCGATGCCACCCAACTTAACGGCGTGTTCAGCGGTGATGCGCGCGTGAACTGGACCGCCGACGGCGCGCTGCCGACCGGCACGGTATCGCTTAAAGGAAACGGCGTAAAAGTGGTGCAGGATGTGCAGGGGAATAACCTGCCGATCGCCTTCGACACGCTCAACCTGAATGCGGCGCTGCGTAATGGACGCGCGCAGCTCGACTGGCTGATTCACATCGTGAATAACGGTCAGCTGAGCGGCAACGTGCAAATCGCCGATCCGGAGAATCGCCGCCAGCTGTCAGGCAACATCGGCATCAGCAACATTTCACTGGCGATGCTCAACCCGGCGCTGATGCAGGGCGAGAAGATCAAAGGCAACCTCAACAGCAATCTGCGTCTCGGCGGCACGCTGCAGCAGCCGCAGATCTTTGGTCAGCTGGGGCTGAGCGATGTTGATGTGGATGGCAGCTTTATGCCGGTTGATCTCACCTCGGCCAATCTCAACCTGGTGTTTAACGGCATGAGTTCCACGCTCAACGGCCTGATCCAGACGCAGCAGGGTAACCTCACTCTGGGCGGCAACGCGGACTGGAGCCAGCTGGATAACTGGCGCGCGCGCGTTACTGCGCAGGGCAGCCGTATTCGCGTTACCGTTCCGCCGATGGTGCGGATGGACGTTTCGCCGGACCTGGCGTTTGAAGCCACACCGGCGGCGTTCAACCTTGACGGCAAGGTTGATATTCCGTGGGCGCGCATCACGGTGCAGGAAGTGCCGGAGAGCGCTACCGGCGTGTCGTCGGATGAGGTGATGCTGGATGAGAACCTCAAGCCGATTCAGCCGAAAACCGCCGCGATTCCAATCAACAGCAATCTGGTGATCCACGTCGGCAACGATGTGCGTCTCTCGGCCTTTGGCCTGAAAGCGCGCCTCAACGGCGATCTCAAACTGGTGCAGGATAAAACCGGCCTGGGCTTAAACGGACAAATCAATATTCCTTCCGGCCGTTTCCACGCGTATGGTCAGGATCTGATTGTGCGTAAAGGCGAGCTGCAGTTCGCCGGTCCGCCGGATCAGCCGTACGTCAACCTGGAGGCGATTCGTAACCCGGAAGCCACCGAGGATGATGTGACAGCCGGTCTGCGCGTCACCGGGCTGGCCGACGAGCCGAAGGTGGAGGTCTTCTCCGACCCGGCAATGTCGCAGCAGGAGGCGCTGTCTTACCTGTTACGCGGTCAGGGACTCAGCAGCGATGGCGACAGCAACGCCTTAACCTCGGCGCTGGTTGGACTGGGGGTTGCACAAAGTGGTCAGGTTATGGGTAAAATCGGCGAGACCTTCGGCGTCAGTAACCTTGCGCTTGATACCACCGGTGTCGGCGACAGCCAGCAGGTGCAGGTGAGCGGTTATGTACTGCCGGGTCTACAAGTAAAATACGGTGTTGGCATATTTGATTCACTGGCGACGTTAACCTTGCGTTACCGCCTGATGCCCAAACTCTATTTGGAAGCCGTGTCCGGTCTCGATCAGGCACTGGATTTGCTCTATCAGTTTGAGTTTTAGCAATGCGAATAATTGTCTACGGCAGTTTACGGCGCAAACAGGGAAATAGTCATTGGATGACCAATGCGCAATGGCTCGGCGACCATCAGATTGAAGGGTTTGCGCTCTACAATCTCGGTCACTATCCGGGCGTGGTTGAGGGGGACGGCACGGTGTACTGCGAAGTGTATCGCATCGACGCCAGTACCCTCGGCGAGCTGGATGCCTTGCGCAGCAAGAACGGCGAGTATAAGCGCCAGCTGATCCAGACGCCCTACGGCAGCGCCTGGCTGTACGTGTATCAGCGTTCGATTGCCGGTCGCACCCGCATCGCGAGTGGCGACTGGTTACGGCGCGATGACGCCGCAGAAGCGTAAATAAAAACACCGCTCAGTGGGCGGTGTTTTTTTATCTGCCGATCGCCGTATATAGCGATGCGACAGCGCTGACAGAAAACTTACTTCTTCTGTGCGCGCTCGAAAGAGGAGATGATTTCAGCTTTAGCCGCTTCCGCGTTGTCCCAGCCGTCAACCTTCACCCATTTGCCTTTTTCCAGATCTTTGTAGTGCTCGAAGAAGTGGGTGATCTGCGCTTTCAGCAGTTCTGGCAGGTCGTTCACATCTTTGATGTGATCGTATTCTTTGCTCAGTTTGGTATGCGGAACCGCAACCAGTTTGGCATCTTCGCCAGACTCGTCGGTCATTTTCAGCACGCCAACTGGACGGCAGCGAATCACTGAGCCCGGCACCAGCGGATACGGGGTTGGTACCAGCACGTCAACCGGATCACCATCCAGAGACAGGGTGTGGTTGATGTAACCGTAGTTGCACGGATAGAACATGGCGGTAGACATGAAACGGTCTACAAACAGGGCGCCAGACTCTTTGTCCACTTCATATTTGATCGGATCGGCGTTAGCTGGGATCTCGATAACGACATAGATATCTTCTGGCAGTTCTTTACCTGCAGGCACCTGGTTCAAACTCATCTGGCTTTCCTTCATTGGTCGTATGTTGAGTGACGGCTATTATAGCCAACTGACTCTGAAAGTATGCCCCCTTTTTGGCGTTTCGGAATGGTCCAGCAGGCTACTTCGTGGTGACAAACAGCGACACAATCCCTGCGGCGATTAGCGGCCCGACCGGCACGCCGCGAAAGAACGCCACACCAATCACCGTGCCAATCAGCAACCCGCCAATCACCGACGGCTGCACGCTCATTAAACTGACGCCGCGACCGCCGAGCCAGGCAACAAATACGCCAACGATAATCGCCACAATGGATTGCCAGTTAGCAAAGGATTTCAGCAGCGACGAGGCCGGCAGCGTGCCGCTTGCCAGCGGTGCCATGACGGCCACGGTGAGAATAATGATACCAATCTGGATGCCTTGCTTTTCGACGTAGGGAAAGAACTGTGCCAGCGGCGTGAGCTTAATCACCAGCAGGATGAGAATCGAAATGGTAACGGCGCTGTTGTGGACGAAGTAGCTCAGGATGGCGAGGCAGATAAGAATGAGGGTCGAGGCGTAGGCAGCCATGGTTTCTCCGTGAATAATGGGCGCGCTGACCGTGGCCAGCGCTAAGCGTGTTTAACGCCCCCATTTATCAACAATCATCGGGATTGGCGCAACTGCCTTTGTTGATTGATTGCAGCATCAGCGCCTGGTTGCGCACCAGACTGACGCCCTGCGCGCCCACTGACAGCGCCGCCATGGAGCCCTGACTGCTGAGGAAATAGCTGCGGCTGGCATCGGTCCAGCTATCACGGTAGGCCAGCCAGGCGCGCTGCGCATTACGCAGTTTGTCTTTGGGCTCACCGGTTAATTTCTTCATCAGCTGGCTATATTGCGCATTCATCTCTTTGTCCCACGCCTTATTGGCCGTGCTGTAGCACTGCGACATGCCGGCGGTGCTGGACTCTTTATTCAGGCATTGATTGAGCTGCTGATCGATAGGGTTTTGCTGTGCCATTGCCACGCTGGACGCGAACAGAAAGGCGAGCGGAAGCCATTTTTTCATCGTTACATTCCTTGCTTTTAGCGCTACGAACTTCAGGAAATCTGAAGCGTAGATGATCGTAATCAGGTTGACCATCAATGAAGGATAAAGTTTCCCCCGGTCACTGCCGATAATCTCTCCGTTTTAGGGCTACTGGATTCTCCCTTTTTTAAAGCGCACGGGAATTATCATGATCACACAGCTATCTATACGCACGGCTTTACTCTCTCTTCTGGCCTTTATGACGCTGCTGCTGCTGGCAGTGAGCGGTATGGGCATCTACGCCATCAATTCCGGCAACCAGTCACTTGACGCCATCAACCGTATTCAGGGCATTGAACTCAACAGCCTGTATCAGAGCAACGCCGATCTGATGCGTGCCCGCGCCAGCGCCGCGCTGGCGGTGCGCAAAATCGAAATCGGCCTGCTGGACGAGGGTGCGACCGTCACCAAACAGGCGCAGGCGGATGTCGCCAGCTCGCAACGCCATCTGACCGCGTTTATTGATGCCGGTACCGTCACCGCGCAGGGCAAAAGCCTCGCCGATGCGGTCGCGGCCGCGTTCAACGCGTATCAGAAAGGTGCCATGGCACCCATGATGGATGCGCTGCAAAAGCAGTATACCGATGAGTATTACCAGGTGCTGGAAGGCAACCTGTCGCAGCTGGCGGCTAACTATTCCAAGGCAGTGAACGACTTCAGTCTGTATGCCGACGAAGTCTCTGCCGCACGTCTGGCGGCAGCGGCGCACAATGAACTGCAGATGAAGATCATGATTGGCGTCGCCGTCGCGCTGACCCTGTTGCTGATTGCGCTGGCCTGGCTGCTGCTGCGCCGCGCGCTACTGCATCCGCTGGACGGGGCGATCCAGCATCTGGAGCAGATTGCAGCCGGCGATCTGTCACAGCCGCTGCCGGCAGCGGCCAATAACGAAATCGGCCGTCTGAACCAGGCGCTGACGGGAATGCAGCTGGCGCTGCGCAACTCGGTCAGCCAGGTGCGTGAAGCCAGCCTGCAGATTGACGTCGGCAGCCGCGAGCTGTCCGCGGGCACGGTGCATCTGTCGCAGCGCACGGAAGAGTCGGCGGCCTCGCTGGAGCAGACTGCCGCCAGCATGGAGCAGCTCACGGCTACCGTCCGGCTTAACGCCAGTAACGCGCAGCAGGCCAATCAGCTGGCCAGTAGCGTGTCCGATACCGCCGACCGCGGCGCGGAAGTGGTGTGCTACGTGATGGAGAAGATGCGTGAGATCACCCACAGTTCCGATCGGATCGCCGATATTCTCAGCGTGATCGACGGCATTGCGTTCCAGACCAACATCCTGGCGCTCAACGCCTCGGTGGAAGCGGCGCGTGCCGGTGAGCAGGGGCGCGGTTTTGCCGTGGTTGCCAACGAAGTGCGCACCCTGGCCGGGCGCAGCGCCAGCGCCGCCAAAGAGATTCGTGAGTTGATCAGCGAATCACAGACGCGGGTCAAAGAGGGCAGCGACATGGCCACGCGCGCCGGCGAAACCATGGATGAGATCTCCAGTGAAGTGATGCGGGTGACCGCGCTAATGAAAGAGATCTCCATCGCCTCGGAAGAGCAGAGCCGCGGCATTGAGCAGGTCAATCAGGCGGTGACGCAGATGGATGAAGCCGCGCAGCAAAACGCCGCGCTGGTGGAGCAGGCCAGTGCCGCTACGCAGTCGCTGGAAGCGCAGTCGCAGCAGTTGCAGGCATCTATGGCACAGTTCCGCGTGCAGGCGGCATAGTTATGATGTGGTCAGGGATGACCGGTAACGTTGCCTGTGTTCGCCCTGATGGATGGCGACGCGGGAGAAGATAAAGCGGTAATTTACGCGGTGCGTCTTATGGTGCACCGCTGTTCAGACCGGCTGGAAATGCCAGAATCATGGCGGCCAGCCGATCATCTTCCGCCAGAAAATAGGCTGCCGGCACTTCCAGCACCTGCGCCAGTAATTGCAGCGTTAATAAATCCGGTTTATGCACGCCCAGTTCATAGCGATTAATACGCGCGCTGGCAGAAAACTCTTCAATCCCTGCGGCAATACCCAATCCTTTCTGCGACAAACCTTTCGCCAGACGCGCTTGTTTCAGGCGTCGACAAAAAGTGTCTTGCAGCGAGGAGGTCGGTTTCATGACTACGAGAATCGTAGATTTAGCGCTTGTCAGATACTACGAGTAACGTAGTATCGTTACGGGAATGGATAAGCGAACTAAGGAGAGTTGCGTGAATAATGCGAAGTCAGACTGGCATCCGGCCGATATCATTGCGGCGCTGCGTAAAAAGGGAACCTCAATGGCGGCGTTATCCCGACAGGCGGGATTATGTTCCACCACGTTAGCCAACGCGCTGGCGCGTCCGTGGCCGAAAGGGGAATTAATTATTGCCGAAGCAATTGGTATTTCGCCGGCTGAGATCTGGCCGAGTCGTTATTATGCGGAGAATGGTGAATTAATTAATCGTCAGGCAAGAATCAGAAATAAAAAATAATTAAGTCTTGGCGCCGACGTAATGCCGATTAAGTGGCAATTAATCTCTGTATGCCGGTGCGCATAAATGCGCACCCAACATAAACCGTGCCATCAACCTGTAGGGTCGCCATTAATGGCGACCGAAAATCATTTACTGGCAAACATCACACGCAGGCATTTTAAATGCCCGCTTACTTACGCCTGATGTTCGTCCGGGAACTCACGCATAAAGCGTTCAACGTCGTCGACCATCGCATCATTACCGCAGAAGAACGGGCAGCGCTGGTGCAGCGTTTCCGGCTGAATATCGAGGATACGGTTTTTACCGTCGCTGGCTTTACCGCCCGCCTGTTCGGCGAGGAAGGCCATCGGGTTGCATTCATACAGCAGACGCAGCTTGCCTTTCGGGTGGCTGGCGGTGCTGGGATAAAGATAAATGCCGCCTTTCAGCAGGTTGCGGTGGAAATCCGCCACCAGTGAACCGATGTAGCGCGAGGTGTAAGGGCGCTTCGTTGAAACATCTTCTTCCTGGCAGAACTTCAGGTACTTTTTCACGCCCTGCGGGAAGCGGATGTAGTTCCCTTCGTTGATTGAGTAGGTGTAGCCTTTTTCCGGGAAGGTCATGCGTTCGTGGCTCAGGCAGAACACACCGAGCGACGGATCGTACGTAAAGGCATGAACGCCCACGCCGGTGGTGTACACCATCATGGTTGAGGAACCGTACACCACGTAACCTGCGGCAACCTGCTTGTGGCCCGGTTGCATGAAATCGGCTTCAGTGATTGGCGTGCCTGGCTCACTAATACGATGATAAATCGAGAAAATGGTGCCGACGGAAACGTTAACGTCGATGTTCGAGGAACCATCCAGCGGGTCCATCAATACTACGTACTTACCGTTCTCCGAACCTTCAAAGATGACAAACTCATCTTCTTCTTCGGAAGCAATCCCCGCGACCACACCGCGCGCCTTCAGTGCCGCTTTCAGCTTTTCGTTAGCGAACAGATCCAGCTTCATCTGCTGCTCACCCTGCACGTTCTCTACGCCGCTGGCACCAAGAATATCCACCAGACCCGCTTTGTTGATGTCGCGGTGGATAATCTTAGCCCCGAGCTTAATGGAGGAAATCAGCGCCGTCAGTTCACCTGTGGCGTGAGGAAAGTCGTGTTGCTTCTCGACGATGAATTCGCCTAACGTTTTCATAACACATTCCCTGAATCTACGATGGAGTGGCAGCAGCTGTAACAAGCTACCAACGTATGCGTACGCAGTTTAGCCGATTGAACTTTAAAAACCATAGTCCTAATCCGTTTCTTCCCTCCGGACTCGGCGTTACACTGTGCGCCGAACTTTTGAGTAATGGATCTTTTTATGCGCATTCACATCCTTGGGATTTGTGGCACTTTTATGGGCGGACTGGCGATGCTGGCCCGCTCGCTCGGACACGAAGTGACCGGTTCAGATGCCAATGTCTATCCGCCGATGAGCACGCTGCTGCAACAGCAAGGCATTGAATTAACTGAAGGTTACGACGCCTCGCAGCTGGATCCGGCACCGGACCTGGTGATCATCGGCAACGCCATGACGCGCGGCAACCCGTGCGTGGAAGCGGTGCTGGAACGCAACATTCCTTACCTCTCCGGACCGCAATGGCTGCACGATTTCGTGCTGCGCGATCGCTGGGTGCTGGCGGTGGCCGGTACCCATGGCAAAACCACCACAGCCGGCATGGCAGCGTGGATTCTCGAGGCCTGCGGCCTGGAACCGGGCTTTATTATTGGTGGGGTGCCGGGTAACTTCGACGTATCGGCAAAATTAGGAAAAAGTCCATTCTTCGTCATCGAGGCGGATGAGTACGACTGCGCGTTTTTCGACAAGCGTTCCAAGTTTGTACATTACTGCCCGCGCACCCTGATCCTCAACAATCTTGAGTTCGATCATGCCGACATCTTCGACGATCTGCGGGCGATCCAGAAGCAGTTCCACCATCTGGTGCGCATCGTGCCGGGTCAGGGCAAGATCCTGCTGCCGGAACACGATCACAACATTAAGCAGGTGATGGCGATGGGCTGCTGGAGCGAGCAGGAGAGCGTGGGCGATAACGGTCGCTGGCAGGCGAAGAAGCTGGTGCCGGATGCCTCGCGCTGGGAAGCCTGGCTCGACGGTGAGAAAGTGGCGGAAGTGAACTGGGCGCTGGTCGGCGAACATAACATGCACAACGGCCTGATGGCGATTGCCGCCGCACGTCACGTTGGCGTGAAGCCGTGCGATGCCGGAGAGGCGCTGAACAGCTTCATTAACGCGCGTCGTCGCCTCGAGCTACGCGGCGAAGTGAACGCGATTAAGGTGTATGACGATTTTGCCCATCACCCAACGGCGATTCTCGCTACGCTGGCGGCGCTGCGCAGTAAAATCGGCGGCACCGCCCGCATTCTGGCGGTGCTTGAGCCGCGCTCGAATACCATGAAGATGGGCGTGAGCAAGAACGAACTGGCCCCTTCGTTAGGGCGTGCCGATGAGGTATTCCTGTTCCAGCCGCACCACATTCCGTGGCAGGTCGCGGACGTTGCGGAAGCCTGCATTCAGCCGGCACACTGGAGCGCGGACATTGATACGCTGGTGGAGATGGTGGCTAAAGCGGCGCAGCCGGGTGATTCGATTCTGGTGATGAGCAACGGCGGCTTTGGCGGGATTCATCAGAAACTGCTGGAGCGGTTAGGTAAGTAATGCGTGGCCGGTTCAGGGCCGAGAGGCGATCTGCCCTCATCCCAGCCTTCTCCCGCAAGCGGGAGAAGGGGCCGTCCGGGGCGGACGTCACATCCAGCGCTCGCCCTCAGCTACCTCAGCATTCTGCTTCAGCTACCTCAGCACTGTGCTTCAGCTGCTTCAGCACTCTGCTTCTAACCCGGCACTGTACTTTATATCCCCTCTCCCGCTTGCGGGAGAGGGTTAGGGTGAGGGCAGGGCAACCGTCCGCAGCGGACTTACGCTTCAGCCAGCTCGCGCAGATACTGGAAAATCTGGCGGGCGGCTTTTGGCGGCTTACTAGCGGCTTTCTCTTTCTGCGCGTTGCGGATCATACTGCGCAGCTGCTGACGGTCAGCGTGCGGATAGAGATTCAGCACTTCCGCCACCGCGTCATCACCCTGTTCGATCAGCCGATCGCGCAGCTGCTCCAGCTTGTGGAACAGCGCAACCTGCTGGTTGTGGCGGTTCTTCAGCTTATCCAGCGCCAGGCGGATTGGCTCTTCGTCGCGCTGACGCAGCATTTTACCAATCAGCTGCAGCTGGCGGCGGCGGCCTTCCTTCTTAATGCGCTGCGCCAGTTCAATGGCGTCACGCAGCTGTTCATCAAGCGGGATCTTATCCAGGGAGTTTTTCCCTAAATCCACTAACTCGGCGCCCAGGCGTTTCAGCTCCTCGGCGTCGCGTTTAATTTCACTTTTACTGACCCAGATAATCTCTTCGTCTTCTTCTTCCTGATTATCCGGCACATCGTCGAGCCAGTCTTCGGGCTGCTTCGTCATCTGTTGGCTCCCTAAAAAAAGAGGCTAATCCTACCAGTTTATCGGGCGACTGCGAAATTGTTCTCTGAGTCTGATAGACTCAATAAATTCATACTTAAGATTAGACGGCAGGTCGATGAACGTATCTACTCAGGTTGCAGAACAACGTAAAGTGTTGGAACAGGCTGTCGCGCAGGCGCTGGAACTGGCGCAAGCCAGCACCGACGGAGCAGAAGTGGCGGTCACCAAAACCACCGGAATCGGTGTCAGTACCCGCTACGGCGAAGTGGAAAACGTCGAATTCAACAGCGATGGCGCGCTTGGCATCACCGTCTATCACCAAAACCGCAAAGGCAGTGCTTCCTCGACCGATCTCAGCCCGGACGCGATTAAACGCACCGTGCAGGCGGCGATCGATATCGCGCGCTACACCTCGCCCGATCCCTGTGCTGCGCCGGCCGAGCGCGATCTGCTGGCGTTTGAGGCGCCGGATCTCGATCTCTATCACCCGTGGGAGATCGACGCCGATCGCGCCATTGAGCTGGCCGCGCAAGCCGAGCAGGCCGCGCTGCAGGCTGATAAGCGCATCACCAATACCGAAGGGGGCAGCTTTAACAGCCACGTCGGTATCAAAGTCTTTGGTAACAGTCACGGCATGCTGCAGAGCTACTGCTCGAGCCGGCATTCGCTGTCGAGCTGCGTCATTGCCGAGCACAATGGTGACATGGAGCGCGACTACGCCTACACCATTGGCCGCGCGATGGGCGATCTGCAAAGCGCCGACTGGGTGGGCGCGGAGTGCGCGCGCCGCGTGCTGGCACGTCTTTCGCCACGTAAGCTGCCGACCATGAAAGCGCCGGTGCTGTTTGCGCCGGAAGTGGCCACCGGCCTGTTCGGCCATCTGGTGGGCATGATCAGCGGCAGCAGCGTTTACCGTAAATCCACCTTCCTGCTCGACGCGCTGGGCCAGCAGATTCTGCCGTCGTGGCTGACGATTGAAGAGAAGCCGCACCTGCTGAAAGGGCTGGCGTCGACGCCGTTCGACAGCGAAGGCGTACGCACCGAAGCGCGCGAAATCGTGAAAGATGGCGTGCTGCAGAACTGGCTGCTGACCAGCTATTCGGCGCGTAAGCTTGGCCTGCAAAGCACCGGCCACGCGGGCGGCATTCATAACTGGCGCATCGCCGGTCAGGGCCACAGCTTTGACGATCTGGTGAAGCAGATGGGGCGCGGTTTGATCGTTACCGAGATGATGGGTTCCAGCGTCAGCGCCATGACCGGCGACTACTCACGCGGTGCGGCTGGCTTCTGGGTTGAAAACGGTGAAATTCAATACCCTGTGAGCGAGATCACAATTGCGGGCAACCTCAAAGATATGTGGCTCAATATGGTAACGGTCGGTAACGACATTGAAACGCGCAGCAATATACAATGCGGATCGGTGCTGCTGCCGGAGATGAAAATCGCCGGACAATAAAGACATCGCTTGATGAAAGCAGCCCACAGCGGCTGCTTTTTTTCGCCTGATAATAATTAAAGGAAAACGTTATGCGTAAGCATGTGATTGCTGTGTTGTCTTTGTCGTTGCTGTTCTCCTCAGCCAGCCTGTTCGCGGCTGACCTGGAGCAGGATATGGATACTCTGAAAGACGGGCTGAGTGTCGTTAAGAAAACCTCTGACGCGCAGGAAATGCACGCTGCACTGGGCAAGATGCGTGCCGCTGCGCAGGATGCAAAAAAATCCACGCCGGAAAAACTGGAAGGTCAGGGCGCTGACAGCGCACAGATCAAGGATTACCACGCCGGTCTGGACTCACTGATTGCCCAGATCGACGTTGTCGACCAGCTGGCGCAGGCTAACAAGCTGGACGAGGCGAAAACCGAAGCGAAGAAACTGGAAGATATCCGTAACGCCAACCATAAGAAATTCCGCTGATAAACCGGGCCAGCCTGCAGGCTGGCCTTATTCCTGCCGCAGCCTTGCGTCATTCCACCGTTTTTATCCCGCTTTTTACCTCATTTCACGCATTTCGTGAGCGATCTCGCATAGTTCGTGCATCGTGCGATCTGGCGCACAGTCGCCCGTGGGATTTCCACTTTGAGGTGGAAATGTTGCGTCTCCACACCGCCAGGCGGACAGCGTAATTTCTTCTCAACGCGAATTATCTGACATTGTCCGCTGTAAACAGGAGTAACAAGGTGAGGAGTGATGCTGTCCCGCTGAAACCGAGCACGCCGGAGGCAATTCAGGCGCTGGCGGATAAGGTGATGAATCAAATCGCGGCGCTGTATGCCGCGCACCACATTGCAGCCAATGCGGTGCAACAGCAAATGCTGGCCTCACATGTCCGCGCCATGGCGGCACGTTCTCTCACCGGAGAGGCGCTGCCGGACGTCGAAGCCGAACTGTTTGAGGACATCTCGCCTGAGACCATGGCGCTGGCGCAGCAGGTGGTGGATCTGTTTGGCAATTTGCCTGTCGAAGAAGCCTGGCTGCTGTCGGTGCATATCGAAGTGGCGAAATCGAACGAAGCATGAATTGAGAGAGGAACGGAATATGGTAACGGTAGTGATTGGCGATCGTCTGGGTAAAGGACAGAAAGTGGCAGCTGGCGTGGAAAAAGCCGGCGGCCGGGCAGTAGTGGTGCCGGGCGTGGCGGCGGATATGAAACTGGGCGATGTGATGAAGGCGGAAAACGCTGATTTCGGCATCTCCTTCTGCGGCAGCGGCGGCGCCGGTGCCATCACCGCGCAGAACAAGTACGGCTACAAAGCCAAACACGGCATGCGTTCGGTGGACGAAGGGGTAACCGCCATCAACGAAGGCGCCACCGTGCTCGGTTTTGGCTTCATGGATAAAGAAGAGCTGGGTGAGCGTCTGGTTCAGGCCTGGAATAAAAAACACGGCAGCTAAGCATGAAACAACAGTATGAGACGCAGGTCACGGTGCAGGGCAAAGGCGACAGCAAAGCAAAAGCCTTCGCCGATGCGCTCAGCAAGGTGCAGCAGCAGGTGCTGCGCACCAGCCAGAAAATTCTGTTGCGCATTGAACCGCTCGATGTGCGGGTGCTGCGCGCGCAGGAGAGCGTGCGGAAGGAGAAATTTCTGTTCTTCTTCCTCGCGCGTGAACGGCGGAATTACAGCGTGGAGCTGGAAATTACTGTCAGCGTCACTGTGATCGACACCGAGAGCGTGACCTTCACAGCAACGTAAGAATAACGACAACAAGGGTAACAATATGTTTTTAATCATTTTGTTTAAGTCGTTGATCATAGGTGGATTAGTCGGCGTGGGCGTTGGAGCGGGCGCGGCGCGCATGTTCCACGCGCCCGTCACGCAGGGGATGGGTGCCTTCCGTACGCTGGGCGAGCTCAACTCCTGCGAGGGCGATCCGGCTTCGCACTTCTCCTTTGGTCTCGGCTTCTTCTTTAACGCCTGGGCATCCTCCGTTGCCGCGGGCTCCTTCACGCAGGATGTGGATCATCGCATTCTGCCGAACTGGGGCGCGGCCGCACTGATGGTAAAGAACCGCAATGTCGCGGAAACGCTGCATAACCCGAAACGCATGGCGATTGCCTGCGGCATCATCGGCATGATCGTGGTGGCCTTCCTGAACAGTACCGCTTCTGCCGTACCGGCTGCGCTGCAGGTGACCGCAGTAAAAGTGCTGGTGCCGGCGGCGAATCTGCTGGTGAACACGGTGATGCCGGTGATCTTCTGGCTGGCGGCAATTGATGCCGGTAAGAAATCGGGCTTCTGGGCAACCATTTTTGGCGGTCTGGCGCAGTTGATCATGGGTAACGCCGTGCCGGGTCTGGTGCTGGGCATTCTGATCGGTAAAGGCGTGGAAGAGAGCGGCTGGAACAAAGTCACCAAAGTGATGATGGCTGCGATTGTTCTGCTGTTTGTGCTGAGCGGCTTCTTCCGTGGCTTCGATGTGAAACTGCTGCAATCCTTCCAGCTCGGCATCCCTGGCTGGCTCGACATGATCCACAACAGCCTGAGCGGCAAATAAGGAGCCTTCAGCATGAACGAGAACGAAAACAAAGGGTTCTGGTACGCCGACTGGTCTTTCCCGCTGTTTGTCGGCCTGCTCTCCTCCGGCGTATTCGCCGGGACGCACATGTACTACCTGTACGGCATCGGTGCTTTTAACGAAGTGGCATTCGTTTCGATGCTGCGCTCCGGCATGGAAACCGGCGTGTACGGCGCGGTGGCGGCGTTTGGTGCCAGCTTCCTGTTTGCGCGCATCATTGAAGGCTCGCTGGTAGGGATTCTGGATATCGGCGGCGCGATTCAGACCGGCGTCGGCCTCGGTGTGCCAGCGCTGCTGCTGGGAGCCGGTATCGTGTTTCCGGTGGCGAACTTTGCCGCCTCGCTGGCAACCGGGCTGGTGATTGGCGTGGCGATTGGCTACGTGATTATCCTCGCGCGTAAATTCACCATCAACCAGAGCGATTCCACCTACGGCGCGGACGTAATGATGGGCGCCGGGAATGCCTCCGGTCGCTTCCTTGGTCCACTGATTATTCTGTCTGCTATGGCGGCGTCGATTCCGATCGGCCTCGGTTCGCTGGTCGGTGCACTGCTGTTTTACCTGTGGAACAAGCCGATTACCGGCGGCGCAATTCTCGGTGCCATGGTGCTCGGCGCTATCTTCCCGGTTTCGCTGTAAGCGCGAAATGGCTGCACAATCCCGTAGCGGCGCGATTTATCGCGCAATAAATTGCGCCGCTACGGCATGTGCGCTCTGTAAATGGGGGTTTTATGTTTGATCTGATTCTGCGCCGCGCGCGTCTGTGTGATGAACAGCTGGTGGATATCGCGATTCACGCCGGCAAAATCGCGGCGGTCGGTAAGGTGGACGGCGCAGCGCAACAGGAGCGCGATCTCGGCGGCCGCTACTACGTCAGCGCCGGCTGGATTGACAGCCACGTACACTGCTATCCCAAATCACCGATTTACCACGACGAAGCCGACGCGATTGGCGTGGCGCAGGGCGTCACCACCGTGGTGGATGCGGGCAGCACCGGTGCCGATCACATCGACGACTTTTATCAGCTGACGCGCAGCGCGAAGACCGAAGTGCGCGCGCTGATCAACATCTCGCGCACCGGCATCGTCACGCAGAACGAGCTGGCCGATATGGCGCAGATCGATGGCGAAGCGGTGGTGCTGGCGGTACAGCGTCGCCCGGACTTTATTGTCGGCCTGAAGGCACGCATGAGCAGTAGCGTGGTCGGCGACAACGGCATTCAGCCGCTGGTGCGCGCCAAAGCCATTCAGCAGGCGGCGGGCAATCTGCCGCTGATGGTGCACATCGGTAACAACCCGCCGGTGCTGGAAGAGATCGCCGCGCTGCTCACTTCCGGCGACATCATCACCCACTGCTTCAACGGCAAGCCGAACCGCATTCTGTCACCGCAGGGCGAGCTGAAAGCGGCGGTTAAGCAGGCGATCGCGCGCGGCGTGAAGCTGGATATCGGCCACGGCAGCGCCAGCTTCAGTTTTGCGGTGGCGCGCGAGGCGATTGCCCAGGGCATTCTGCCGGACACCATCAGCTCCGATATCTATTGTCGCAACCGCATCAACGGCCCGGTACACAGCCTGGCGCACGTGATGTCGAAATTTTTCTCCATCGGCATGACGCTGCCGCAGGTGATCGCCTGCGTCACCGTTAATGCCGCAGCGGGTCTGCGTCTGGCCGATAAAGGTCATCTGACCGCCGGTTATGACGCCGATCTGACCATTTTTACCGTCAAAGAGGAAGCCCGCCCGTTCGTCGATGCTGAAGGCGAACGGGTCACGGGTGAGCAACATTTGCTGCCGCTGGCCGTGGTGATCGCGGGCCAGTGGCATCTGACTGAGGAAGGGAAAGCGCATCATGTCTTCGATTTATGAGAAATATGACCTGAAACAGGTGATCAACGCCTCCGGCCGTATGACCATTCTTGGCGTGTCGACGCCGTCCGCCGACGTGGTGGATACCGTCAGCTATGGCCTCAATCACTACTTTGAGATCAAAGATCTGGTTAATAAAACCGGCGCCTACATCGCGCGCCTGCTGGAGGTCGAAAACGCGGTGGTGGTGTCCTGCGCCTCGGCCGGTATTGCCCAGTGCGTGGCGGCGGTGATCGTCAAAGATAACGACTGGCTGCTGGATAACCTGCACGCCGCGCCGCTCAGCGTGCCGCACGACATCGTGGTGCCGAAAGGCCATAACGTGAACTACGGCGCGCCGGTGGGCAGCATGGTGGCGCTGGGCGGCGGACGCCTTATTGAGGCCGGCTACAGCAATGAGTGCTCGCCAGAACAGCTGGCGGCGGCCATCACGCCGACCACCGCGGCGCTGCTGTACGTCAAGTCGCATCACTGTGTGCAGAAAAGCCATCTCAGCGTCGAACAGGCGGCAGTAGTCGCGCGCAAACACGGTATTCCGCTGATTGTCGATGCGGCGGCCGAAGAGGATTTGCAGTGCTATTACCAGATGGGCGCCGACCTGGTGATCTACAGCGGTGCCAAAGCGATTGAAGGGCCAACCAGCGGCCTTGTGATTGGCCGCAGCCAGTACGTCGAGTGGGTGAAACGCCAGAGCAACGGCATTGGCCGCGCGATGAAAGTCGGCAAAGAGGGCATTCTCGGTCTGACTCAGGCGATTGAAAACTACCTGCTGCAGAGCAAAACCAGCGGTGCCGACATGGTGGCGAAGATGACGCCCTTTATCGATAACCTCAATACGCTGAACGGCGTCAGCGCGCGCGTGGTGTGGGATGCGGCCGGTCGTGACATCGCCCGCGCTGAGATCAAATTTGATGAAGCGGTGACGGGCTGGCCGACCGGCGAGCTGGTGCAGGCGCTGAAAAACGGCGACATCGCCATCTATTTCCGCGGCTATAAAGCCAACGAAGGCATTATCGAAGCGGATGTGCGCAGCGTCAGCGCGGAACAGCTGCACATCATCTTTAGCCGCATCCAGGCGCTGCTCAGCGGAGGAAAACGCGCATGAATCTCAACCCCAATTTCTATCAGGGCCGTCTGTGCCTCAACGTGCTGGCCGGTTCAAAGCAGAATGCGCAGGCGATCTGGCAGGCGGCAGAAGGGCATGTGCTGGTCGGCGTTCTGTCGAAAAACTACGCCTCGAATGAGGCCGCGATTGCCGATATGCGCGAGTACGCGGCGCTGATTGATAATGCGCTGTCGGTCGGGCTGGGTGCGGGCGACCCGAATCAGTCGGCGATGGTCAGTGAAATCTCGGCGGAACTGCAGCCGCAGCACGTTAATCAGGTCTTTACCGGCGTGGCCACCAGCCGCGCGCTGCTCGGACAGCCACACACTATCGTGAACGGTCTGGTTTCACCAACCGGCACGCCGGGCAAGGTGAAAATCTCCACCGGTCCGCGCAGTTCGCAGGCGGCGGACGGTATTGTGCCGATCGCCACGGCGATCGCCATGCTGCAGGATATGGGCGGCAGTTCGGTGAAGTATTTCCCGATGGGCGGCCTGAAAGCGGTGGAGGAGTATCGCGCGGTGGCGGACGCCTGTGCGCGCCATGATTTCTGGCTGGAACCGACCGGCGGTATCGATCTCAATAATTTCGAAGAGATCGTGCGGATTGCTCTGGAGGCCGGGGTCAGTAAAGTCATCCCGCACGTTTACAGCTCGATTATTGATAGCGCCAGCGGCGACACGCGCATTGACGATGTGCGTCAGCTTCTGGCAACGTGCAAGAAACTGCTGTAACAAATGAGTAACAGGTGAGGCTCCGTGAGATTTCCCAATCAGCGTTTAGCTCAACTCTTCGCGGCGCTGCAAAGCGAAACGCTGCCACAGGATGAGCTGGCGCGGCGTTTTTCCGTTTCAACGCGCACGGTGCGCACCGACATCACCGCGCTCAATGCGCTGCTGGAACAGCACGGCGCTCAGTTCGTGCTGGCGCGCGGCGCGGGCTATCAGCTAAAAATCGACGACGCGGTGCGCTTCGGCCGCCTGCAGCAGGAGAGTGCGGCACCGCTGCGGGTGCCGCGCACCTCGCAGGATCGGGTGCGCTATTTGCTGAGCCGCTTTCTCACCGCCGCGTATTCGCTCAAGCTGGAAGATCTGTCGGAAGAGTGGTTCGTCAGCCGCGCCACGCTGCAGAGCGATATGGCGGAAGTGCGCGAGTGGCTGGGCCGCTATCATCTCAACATCGAAACCAAGCCGCGCTACGGTATGAAACTGTTTGGCAGCGAGGCGGCGATTCGCACCTGCCTGACCGATCTGCTGTGGCAAATCGACCAGCAGACGCCGGACAGCCCGCTGCTGACGGTCGAGGCGCTGCACAGCGGCATGCTGGCGCAGCTGCAGCCGCTGCTGGCGCAGTGCTTCACGCAGCATGCCATCCGGCTGAGCGATGAAGGCGAGCGCTATCTGCTGATTTACTGCGCGGTGGCGGTGCGCCGCATCAGCGAAGGCTTCCCGCTCAGCGATCCCGGCGCGGAGGATGTCGGCGAGGAGATACGCGAGGCGGCGCACGATCTGGTTAATCTGATGCGCCCGCTGGTGGGCAAAGGCATCTCGCAGGCGGAAGAGAACTGGCTGCGCGTCAATATTGCGGCGCGGCAGATTCAGGCGCTGGCTCCCAGCACCATCAATGCGGATGACGCGGATGCGCTGGTGGATTACCTGCTTAACTACATCAACACCCATTACAACTACCGGCTGCAGCAGGATGAGCAGCTGCGCGCCGATCTGCTCACGCATATCAAAACCATGATCACCCGTGTGCGCTATCAAATTCACATTCCCAATCCGCTGCTGAGTAACATCAAACAGCACTATCCGATGGCCTACGATGTAACGCTGGCGGCCGTCACCAGCTGGGGCAAATACACGCCGTATACCATCAGCGAAAACGAAATTGGCTTTCTGGTACTGCACATCGGCGTCGGGCTGGAGCGACATTACGATGTCGGCTACCAGCGACACCCGCAGGTGTTGCTGGTCTGCGACAGCGGCAACTCCACGCTGCGCATGATCGAGGCGCTGCTGCTGCGCAAATATCCGCAGCTGGTGGTGACGGCGCGGCTGTCGCAGCGCGACTACGAAGTGCGTGCGCACATTGATGAAGATTTTGTTATTTCAACCGCGCGGCTCAGCGAGAAGAACAAGCCGGTAGTGATGATGTCGCCATTCCCTACGGAGTTTCAGCTGGAACAGCTCGGCAAGCTGGTGCTGGTGGATCGCACCCGGCCTTACATGCTGGAGAAGTACTTCGACGCGCAGCATTTCATGGTGCTCGACCGGCCAATGAGCCAGTCGGCGCTGTTCCGCCTGCTGTGCGATCGGCTCGAGGCGGAGGGCTATGTCGATGCTGATTTTTATCCTTCGGTTGAAGAGCGTGAAGCGATTGTCAGTACCATGCTGGGCGAAGGGATTGCGCTGCCACACTCGCTGGGATTACTGGCTAAAAAAACCGTGGTTTATACCGTGCTGGCACCGCACGGCGTGAGCTGGGGCGATGAGACGGCTTCGGTAATTTTTCTGCTGGCGATCAGTAAGAGCGAATATGAGGAGGCGATGGCGATTTACGATCTGTTTGTCACCTTCCTGCGCGAAAGGGCGGTGACAAGACTGCGCGACTGCGCTGATTTCGTCAGCTTTAAAGCGGTGGCGATGGATTGTCTGAGCCGGTTGTGATGGGGATGGGTGCGGTTTGTCCCTCACCCTAACCCTCTCCCGCAAGCGGGCGAGGGGACCGATCCAGCGGTGAGTGAGTTCAGGCGCTGATCCTCAGCGCCCGGTGGATTGACTGAATTCTGGCCCTCAAACCACGCCCGGACGACTCCTTCTTAGATTCCCTCTTAAAACCACGTTCGGACGGCTCCCTCTCCCGCGTGCGGGAGAGGGCTGGGGTGAGGGCGAAACGCCGCCAGCCCCCACAATCAGCCGCGTTTCGCCAGCAGTTTCGGAATCTCACGCAGGCACCAGGCTTTGGCTTCACCCATGCTATCGCGGCGCCACGCCATAATAATATCCACCTCACGGGTATACTCGGCGCTGACGACGCGCAGGCGGCCTTCGGCGATATCTTTCTCCACCATCGGATAGGGCATGGTCGCTACGCCGAGACCCGCCAGCAGCGCGCGGCGTTTATCATCCATGCTGCTGACCGTCAGACGCTGCTGTTTGTCCAGCAGCTGCACCGTCAACACCGGACGTTCGCGCGCGGTGTCCGCCACAGCGATGCCGCGATACTTAACGCGCGTGACCTCGGACAGCGGCTCGGCTTCCTGATGAATCGGGTGATCCGGACTGGCAACATACACGCTCATAATGCTGTACAGCTTGCGCGTGTTGATTTCGGTGGAGGCGCGAAAATGTAAATCCGGCGCGATCACGATGTCGGCGCGCCCCTGCTCCAGTCGCTCCCACGCGCCCGCCAGCACTTCGGTGACCAGCGAAATCTGCGTATTGGCTTTCTCGGCCAGCTTCTCTACCAGCGGGAACAGCAGCTCGGTCGGGATCAGCGCTTCGGCCACGATGGTCAGATGGGTTTCCCAGCCGCGCGCCAGCGCTTCGGCATCGGTGGTGAGTTTATCGGCGGCTTCCAGCAGCACGCGGCCGCGTTCCAGCAGCATTCGCCCGACGTTGGTGAATTTGGTGCGATGGCCGGAGCGGTCAAACAGCACCACATCCAGCTCCTCTTCCAGCTTCTGCATGGTGTAGCTCAGCGCCGATGGCACGCGTCCCAGCTCGTCGGCCGCAGCGGCGAAGCTGCCGCGACGGTCAATAGCATCCATCACACGTAAAGCTTCCAGGGTTAACGCGCGCTCTTTAGCCATGCCGACTCTCTGTCAGTAAATTTGAATATGCCAGGCAGATTAACTGGCTAACAATCCGGCGTCCAGCCTTTTACCATTGACGTATAAAGCCTGTGGTGGATTCTCACCGCAGTGCGTCGGAGGTAAAGCATGATGACAACCCGCTGCGCGTCCGCATGTGGCCAGGCCGATTTCGGTTGGTTGCAGGCGCGCTATAGCTTCTCATTTGGCCACTATTTTGATCCCCAGCTGATGGGCTACGCCTCGCTGCGCGTGCTGAATCAGGAAGTGCTGGCACCCGGTGCGGCATTTCAGCCGCGCACCTATCCGCAGGTGGATGTGCTCAACCTGGTGCTGCAGGGTGAAGCCGAATACCGCGACAGCGAAGGCAATCACCTGGTGGCGCGCGAGGGCGAAGCGATGCTGCTGTCGGCTCGCCAGGGCGTCAATTACAGCGAACACAATATCAGCAAGGATCGCCCACTGACGCGCATGCAGCTGTGGCTGGCCGCCTGTCCGGAACGGGAAAATCCGCTGCTGCAAAAACGCGCGCTGCCGCAGCAAACCCATGTACTGATTGCGTCACCGGATGGCGCGGACGGCAGTTTGCAGCTGCGCCAGCAGGTGTGGGTACATCAGGTCACGCTGGCACCGGGCGAGCAGTACAGCCTGGCGCTGCACGGACCGCGCGCCTATTTGCAGTCGATTCACGGTGCGCTTGAGGTACGGGCCAGCAGTGCGCATCAGGAGCAGCTGCGCTGTGGTGATGGGGCGTTTGTCAGTGAAGAGGCGCAGATTACGCTGCAGGCGGAAAC
This sequence comes from Pantoea sp. Pa-EAmG, assembly GCF_030024295.1. Lineage (NCBI taxonomy): Bacteria > Pseudomonadati > Pseudomonadota > Gammaproteobacteria > Enterobacterales > Erwiniaceae > Pantoea > Pantoea sp. Pa-EAmG. Next base: position 4,612 of record NZ_JASEWO010000037.1, on the reverse strand, counting down.
GCCGCTGCGCGCGCTGGTGATTGATATTCCGGTATAAAAAAGGCGGCCCTGCTGGCCGCCTGTGGCATTATTTCAGAATGGTAAAGGCGGTGGTGACGTGCTTCACGCCGCTGACACGGCTGGCGATATCCGCTGCTGCCTTCGCTTCTTCCTGCGTTACCAGACCCAGCAGGAACACTTCCCCGTTCTCAGTGGTGACTTTCACGTTGGACGATTTCACCTGATCGCTGCCCAGCAGCTGCGAGCGGATTTTGGTGGTGATCCACGTATCTGATGAAGACGTGCCGAGGCTCACTTTCTGCCCGGTGCGAATCTCGTTATACACCTCTGTCGCGCCATCAACGCCCATGGCGATCTGTTTCGCCCGGCTGGCGAGATCGGCTGACGGTGCCTGACCGGTCAGCAGTACTTTGCCCTGATACGCGGTCACGACCACGCGCGCCTGATTTTTGATCTGCTCATCTTTTGCCAGCGCGTTAGTGACGCGCAGCTCCAGCGTGCCGTCATCAACCTGCGTGCCCACGGTACGTGGGTCGGTAGCGGTTTTGGTGGCGACCGCAGCGCCGCCGGCGACAACCGCCACGCAGCCCTGCAGCAGCATGGCGGTTAACAGAATGGCGATAGCGTTCAATGCTTTCATTTGAGCTCCTTCAGTCATTCCTGGTGTGGGAACAAGGTGTTATCAATCAAATCGCACAGGCAGTTCAGCGTCAGCATATGCATCTCCTGAATGCGTGCGCTGCGATGTGACGGAATGCGAATTTCCACATCGTGCGGACCCAGCAGGCCCGCCAGCTCACCGCCGTCATGGCCGGTCAGCGCGACGATAGTCATATCGCGGGTAACCGCAGCTTCCACCGCTTTAACAATATCGCGGGTGTTGCCACGGGTGGAGATGGCCAGCAGAACGTCGCCGGCCTGTCCAAGCGCACGAACCTGCTTGGCATAAATTTCGTCGTGCAGACGGTCGTTACCGATTGCCGTCAGCATCACATTGTCCGCACTCAGCGCCAGCGCCGGCAGGCTGGGACGCTCGGTCTCAAAACGGTTAATCATGCTGGCGGCAAAATGCTGGGCGTTAGCCGCCGAGGCGCCGTTACCGCAGCTGAGGATTTTGTTGCCGTTCAGCAGTGACTGCACCAGCGTCATCGCGGCGCGGGAAATCGCATCTGGCAGCGCTTCGGCTGCGGCGATTTGCGTCTGAATACTCTCGGTAAAACACGCTTTAATTCTGTCCTGCACAAGACCACCTGGTTCTATCCATCGGCATTAAAGGCATCGGGCAGCCATTCCAGCTCACGCCCGGTAATGGCAATGATGTCAAAACGGCAATTCACCGTATCAAAACTGCCGCCGCGTGCCAGCAACCACAGCGCAGCGGTACGCAGCAGCTTTTGTTGTTTCTGGCGCGTCACGCTGGCAGCCGCGCCGCCAAAACGTGCATCGCGCCGATAGCGCACTTCAACAAACACCCAGCAATCCGCGTCGCGCATAATCAGGTCGATTTCCCCGCTGCGGCAGCGCACATTGCTGGCTTCCCACTGCAGTCCGGCGCGCTCAAGGTAGCGACGCGCCTGCTGCTCCTGCTCAGCGCCGAGGCGCTGGCGGTTTACTGCACCGGAACGATTTGTCCCTGACGATACTGGTTCCATGCCAACTTCCTGTTGATCACGCAATCCGTGTCGGCGCTCAGCTTGCCGGTATTGCCATCAATGGCGAAGCCCGGTACCTGACGCATCTGGTTAAACTGGTTCGCCAGCGTCCAGGCATCAATGCCCATCGCATACAGGCGTACCAGCGAATAGTCGTTGTTGAAACTGCGCGCCGCCTGCTGCATCAGGCCCGGATTGGCACCGGACAGCAGCGGAATATCGCTGAACTGCAGGCCATCCATCTCCAGCCGGAAGTCCGGACCGGCACCGGCCTGCGCGCTGCGCGAGCTGGCATACAGGGCGATGTTATTGCGGCTGCTGGTGCGCATGGCAATCATCGGCTTGATCAGCTGCAGTTCGTCCTGAGTGGCAATAATGTAAACCGCATCAACGCTGCCGCTGCTGCTGGCGCTCTCAGGTGCAGGAGTGCTGGTCTGCGGTGCCGGAATCGTCAGACCGGCGACCGCCACGCCCTGCGGCTGGTCCGGCTGGACCGTCAGCGGCGTGCCGCTCAGTGCAATACCGGCACCGCTGTTGATGCCCTGTTTCAGCTCGCCCACGCCGCCGAAACGCTGCTGCAGCACGGTTGCGCCGCCCAGCTTCTGCCACTCCTGCGCAAACGCTTTGCCCACGCGGTCGCCATAGCTGCTGCGCGGCATCAGCAACAACGGCTGGCGTTTGCCCTGATCCCAGATATGGTGCGCGGCATCGCGCGCTTCGTCTTCAGGAGAAAGCGCAAAATAGCAAATATTCGGATGGTTCTGGATCTGCTCTGGCTCGTTGAGCGCCAGCACGTTCAGCGGTGTCTGGCTGTTGGCGACCTGTTCCACGTTATTTTTCAGCAGCGGACCAACCACCAGGGTGGCACCATCCTGCTGCGCCTGCTGCATCACCTGAGCAATCGGCTGGTTGCTGGTGTCATACACTTTCACCTGGGCGCTGCTGGCAGGCTGCGCGACGGCTGGCTGTGCGGCGGGCTGCTGCGGCTGTGCGCTGTCTGACGGCGTGATGGCCGCGGCCGACGGACTGACCACCGCGTTGGCATCGCCATTGGCTGGCGTTGCCGTGCTGGCGGGCTGTTGCGTGGAGGCGCTGGCATCGCTGCTGGCCGGTGCGGCAGGGGCTGCCGGCGCAGTCAGCACACCGTTTTTCGCATCGTTAAAGCCTTTCTGGATGGCACTGGCGAACACCTGCGCCTGACCATTAAGCGGCAGCAGCAGCGCGATTGTGCTGGTCGAGGCTTTAGTGAAGTTCTGCACCTGGCTGAGCTGGGTCGGCAGGGTTTTCGCGCCAGGGTTTTGCGGATAGCGCGTCTGCCAGTCGCTAATGGCGGCTTTCAGCATCTGGGCATCCTGGCTGTTGGCGTGCCAGGTATTCAGCAGGTCGAGCCAGCCCTGCAGCGTATTTTCGTCGGCGTTGATCACCACGCTGTTGAGCTGATCCTGGGTAAGCTGGGTCAGCGCCTGCCAGGTGGCGTCAATATTGCTCTGGTGATCGGCGCCTTTCAGCAGCGGTTCCTGAGCAATATAGGCGCGCAGCAGCGCGAGCGACGGACGATTTTGCGCAGCGGCAATCTGCAGCGCGTAGTAGCGCACCTGCTGATCCTGCGACAGATCAGCGGCTTTTATCTGTCCCAGCAGCTGCTGAGCACCGTTGAAATCCTGCTGGGCAATTTGCAGCTGGGCGCGCAGCAGCAGCAGTTCCTGCTGTTGTACGTCAGAGAGCTGCTGTGGCAGCTGACCGAGCTGATTTTGCGCCTGCGGATACTTTCCTTCCTTCAGCAGGGCACGGATGGCAAGTAATTGCCAGTCGGTCTTGCTATCATCGCTGCTTTGCTGCACCTGCTGCAGATAATAGTCAGAGCGGCCCGTGGCAGGACCCTGCACGTTTACGCTTGAGGTTTGCTGCGGTCCCTGGCCGCTACAGGCGGCCAGAATCAGGCCCGCGAGCAAAACAGGGACCAGGCGTCCTGCTTTATGACGTACGACTTTCGAAGGAAGCATACTGTATCCAGTGATGTTTTTTTCAAGATGCTCAATATTAAATCGGCAATTCGGATGAAACAATGAAACAACTCGATCGGGCAGAGATTTCTGCCAGCACGCTCTATATCGTTCCTACCCCGATCGGTAACCTGGGTGATATCACGCAGCGTGCGCTGACGGTGCTTGCGAGCGTCGATCTGGTCGCAGCGGAAGATACACGTCATACCGGGCTGTTGCTACAACATTTCGCCATCAATGCGCGACTGTTCGCACTTCACGACCATAACGAACAGCAGAAGGCCGACGTGCTGTTAGCGAAGCTGCAGGAGGGCCAGAGCATTGCGCTGGTTTCCGATGCGGGCACGCCGTTAATCAACGATCCGGGCTACCATCTGGTGCGTCGTTGCCGCGAAGCCGGGGTGCGCGTGGTGCCGTTGCCCGGTGCCTGCGCGGCGATCACAGCATTGAGCGCGGCGGGATTACCGTCCGATCGTTTCTGTTACGAAGGGTTTCTGCCGGCCAAAAGTAAAGGGCGTTGCGATGCGCTGCGTGCACTGAGTGACGAGCCGCGCACGCTGATTTTCTACGAATCGACCCATCGCGTGCTGGATACGCTACAGGATATGGTCAGCGTATGGGGCGCGGCGCGCTACGTGGTGCTGGCACGGGAGCTGACCAAAACCTGGGAGTCATTGTACGGTGCGCCGGTGGGTGAATTGCTGGCGTGGGTGCAAGCGGATGAGAATCGCCGCAAGGGCGAGATGGTGCTGATTGTCGAAGGCCATAAAGCGGATGAAGAGACGCTGCCGGCAGAGGCGCTGCGCACGCTGGCGCTGCTGCAGGCTGAGCTGCCGCTGAAAAAGGCGGCGGCGCTGACGGCGGAAATTCATGGGGTTAAGAAAAACGCCCTGTACAAGTATGCGCTGGAGCAGCAAGAGGCGTGACAAACGCGGGCGGATCGCCTATTATCCCGCG
>NZ_JASEWO010000426.1:0-486 GCF_030024295.1 Pantoea sp. Pa-EAmG | reverse complement strand
TAGCGATTCACGGCGGCAGAGATTGATAGCCTACCAAACCATAGTTGACGGCGAGCGCTCGTGCCTGAGAGAAGCTGATATCAGATTGAACATGATCGGGGTGCCGGGCGTTCTTGCGATGTCCATGTTCGTTTTTCGACGATGCGTAACCCTGCTCTTTATTTCCGTGCGCGCCATTATTACCGTGATTGCCATTGCCATTGCCATTGCCATTGCCATTGCCATTGCCATTGCCATTGCCAGGGTTTGCATAAGCCGGTGCAACAAAAACGGCGAAACCAATCAACAGAGCAAAGGTTGTTTTGAGCGTGCGTTGCTTAAGCATGACAAATGTCCTTAGTAGTATGTATTGCCTTATTGAAATATAGAACGAGGCGGCAATCTTAACCATCATCTCATTTCTGAAATATCAGTAATGTAATAAGCCGGACATGTCTGGGACTCACTCTGAACGCGGGCATTCCACTGCTCAGCCTCTGAACCCAG